>JAYTCN010000389.1:0-18402 GCA_043736475.1 Paracoccaceae bacterium | reverse complement strand
CGGTAGCCCATCTTCGCGCCACTGATGCCGACAATTTCGGCCACCGCCTCAATTTGCGCCAGATAAACCATACGATTTTCGACGCTGACATATTTGTCAAACTTTGGCCGCAGCAAACGGCTGCGCAATTCTGCCAAAGTTTCGAGCGAGAAAATCAACGCCGCATCGGTTTGCCGAACCCGGTTCAGCACCGCCCGCGACGGACCTTTGGCCTGCAAGGCCGCGCTGATCAGAATGTTGGTATCCAGAACGACCCGTTCAGCTTTCATCAGCCAACAAATCGTCAAGCTGCGCGTCCGACAAATTCGCCTGCGCCGCCATCGCGTCCGCCGTATCCATCAACCGATCCCAAGCCATGCCGCGCAGCCGGTCATATTGCAGACCCGACATCAAGACCCCAGCAGGCCGGCCGTTGCGCGTCACGCGTACGGGGGCAGCCTGGGCTGCGTCCAGCAACTGGCCGAAATGGTTCTTCGCATCCTTGGCGGCAAATTCGCGCATAGTGGCCATTATAGTTATTATGACCATATTGTCCAGAGGTGTCCCTACGCTTATCCCCGCCAAAAGTTAACACCCCGCAAAAACCGCCCCGACTCCGGCAAAAACCTGGCCAAAACCGGAATGAAACGCCCGTTTTTGGCCGTCATTTCCCGCGAAATTAACCTTTGCCCCCCCTCCGGTTGGCCGAAAATATCCTCGCCGAAGGCCAGAAAACTCTACCCCTGCAGCCCCGTCACTTCCCTCCGGAACGCCAGCGCATCGCCCCGATCCGGCGCGTCCAGTTCCCTTGCATAGCGATGCCCGGCATAGGTGGCCCAGGCGATCGGGCCGGGCGCGGCGGCGTCGCCGATCAGTTGGACAGTGGCGATGCCGGCATCCTGCCAATCGGCCTTGCGGCGCATCAGATCGTGATGGAGCGCATCATCCGAAACCCGCGACGTGACCAGAACCACGGCATCGGCTTCGATCATTTCGGTCGCACCAGTGTAGGCGCAATCACTGACGACAACGCCATCGTCAATCCGCACAACCCCCCTGTTCAGCCGGATCTCCACCCCTGATTCCACCAGTCGGCGATGGATAAAACGCTGTTCCAGCGTGTTCTGCGTCCAATCCGAAACAAAGGCGGCTGGCGTCACCAGTATGACCTTTGCCCCATTGCGAGCCAGCAATTCCGCCAAAACTCCGCCCATATAATAATGATCGTCATCAAACAGCACGACTTTGCCCGCAGGAATTTTTCCGGCCATAAGATCATCCGGCGTGAACACCGGCAGTCCGGAAATTTCCATCGGCACCACATGTTGCCGCGCCACCCCGTCGCGCCGCCAGATGGAGCCGGTGGCAATGCACACGTGTTCAAACCCGAATTCCAGTATCTGCGCCGCATCCAGCCGCGAGTCGAAATAGGTCTCGACATTGGCCAGTTTGCCCAGTTGCCCAACCCGGTAATCGCGCACCCGGCCCCATTCCGCCAGGCCCGGCAACCGGCATTCCCTTGCGACCCGTCCGCCCGGCTCCAGCCCGGCCTCGGCCAAAGCCACCTCATACCCCCGCCGCGCCAGCGACAGCGCCGCTTCCAGCCCCGCAGGACCCGATCCCACCACCAGTACCCGCGAACTCGGACCCTTCTTGTTCATCCGCTCCGGATGCCAGCCCTTGCGCCATTCCTCCATGAAACTGGGGTTCTGGGTGCAACGCGACAGGCCTTGGGTCATGTCGCCGGCGATACAGATATTGCAGCCGATACATTCGCGGATATCCTCCACCCGGCCGGCATCGATCTTCAACGGCAGGAACGGATCGGCAATCGACGGTCGGGCGCAGCCGATGAAGTCGAGGACCCCCGACCGGATCATCCGCACCATCGTGTCGGGCGAGGTGAACCGGCCAACCCCGACTATCGGTTTCGAGGTCAGCCCGCGAATGCCGCTGACCAGCGATTCCTGCGCGCCCTCGCCCTTGAACCGCGACGACGCCGAACAATCCTCCCAGGCCCCATGCGCCAGATCCCAGATATCGGGCAGATCGCCGTGCATTTCGATGAAATCGCGCAGTTCGGCATTGGAAAACCCCAGATCGCCGCCCTCATCCAGCGACAGCCGCAGGGCAATCCCCATCGACCCGCCGACCGCATCGCGGCAATCGGCCACCACCTCGCGCAAAAACCGCGACCGGTTCTCCAGCGAGCCGCCGTATTCGTCGCCGCGATGGTTGGTCATCCGCGACAGGAAATGCTGGAAAATGCCAAAACCATGCGCCCCGTACAGGCAGACCAGATCGAACCCTGCGGTTTGCGAGCGCTTGAAGGCATTCACAAACCAGCGGCGCAAATTGCGGATGTCGGTCAAATCCATCGCCCGCGCCGAAACCGGGTCGTTGGTGAAAGTGCGAATGGGCAAGGCTGTCGGCGCCAGCGGCACTTCGCGCGAATAGAAATTCGGGCCGTTGATCCCCGAATAGGCCAGTTGAATCCCCGCCAGGGCCCCATGCGATTTCATCGCTTCGGCCATGCGGGCGATGGCGGGAATATCCTGATCCTCCCACAGCCGCAGCTCGATGAACGGGGTGATTTCGGACGTCGGATGCACTTCGCATTGCTCGGTGAAAATCACCCCCCAGCCACCCTCGGCCTTGACCCGCCGCATTTCCGCCGCCGCCGACGGGTCACGGTAGCCGCCGCCATTGCAATGCGGCACCTGATACAGACGGTTCTTCGCCGTCACCGGGCCAATGGCAAGGGGCTGGAACAGGATGTCGTAGCGCGGATCGCGGGTCATTTTGGCCTCTGCCTGTTGGACGGGTCATTCTGGGCAAAGCAAGGCTATCGCGTAAAGCACTGTTTGATTAATCATGGCTGGGAAATCGCTTGTGGCCCAGTCATGAATAGTCTCGACATCCTCGCCCGGCTGATCGCCTTTGACACCACCAGCCGCAATTCGAACCGGCAGTTGATCGATTGGGTGGCAGCGCTTATGCGCGATGCCGGTCTGCGGCCGCAGCTTGTTGAAAACGCCGACGGCTCCAAGGCCAACCTGTTCGTCACCTGCGGTCCCGATGTGGCTGGCGGGGTGCTTTTGTCGGGCCATACCGATGTGGTTCCGGTAGAGGGTCAGAACTGGACCAAACCACCTTTCACCCTGACCAGTGAAAACGGTTGCCTCTATGGTCGCGGCAGCGCCGACATGAAGGGTTTCGTCGCCTGTGCCATTGCCTTGATGCTCGACGCCGCCAGACGCCCGCCGACAACGCCCCTGCATCTGGCGCTGTCCTATGACGAGGAAATTGGCTGCCTTGGCGTGCGCCCGCTGATCGACGTGCTGGCGCAAGCGCCGTTCAAGCCACGCCTGTGCATCGTCGGCGAGCCGACCGGCATGGCGGTTGCAACCGGACACAAAGGCAAGACGGCGATACGGGCGACTTGCACGGGACAAGAAGGCCATTCGGCCCTCGCCCCGCAATATGTGAACGCCGTGCATCTTGCTGCCGACCTGATCGGGCTGATCCGGGCAGAGCAGCAGGATTTGTGCAAAAATGGCCACGCGGACGCCGGGTATGACGTGCCCTATACCACCCTGCATGTGGGACGAATCGAGGGTGGAACCGTCCTGAACATCGTTCCAAATCATTGCGAGCTGGATTTTGAAATTCGCAATCTGGCCGGTGACGATCCGGGCAAAATCCTGGCAAATCTCGGGTCCGGCGCCGATGCATTGACAGCAAATGCACGGAAAATTTCGCCGGCTGCCGACATCGCTTTCGAAATCACCAACACCTATCCCGGCCTCGACACACCTGCCGATTCCGAGGCCGTCCGCTTCGTCCAATCTCTGACCGGGGCCAATGCCACGATCAAAGTCGCTTTTGGTACCGAAGGCGGGCTGTTTTCCCGGCAGCTGGGCGTCCAGACCGTGGTTTGTGGCCCCGGATCGATGGCACAGGGGCATCGGCCGGATGAATATGTAACCGCAGAGCAAATGTCCTTGTGCGCCAGAATGCTCGGGCGCCTGCTGGCGCAACTGACGTGACCGGCGCGCAATCGGGCGGAATTCGGCCCGCAACCATTGAAACCTGTGCCAGATTGCCGTTCATTTGGGCTGCCGCTTGCACCCCCGCGACCGCCAGGAAATATTCGGATCGGCGACCGGTGACGCGCCGCGCTACGCCGCATCCCGAAGACTGTCGAGCACCGCCAGAACCCGCGCCGCCTCGGTATCGGGGTTGACCAGACACAGCCGGAACACGTCCTGGCCCTGCCATTTCGTCGGGATGCACAGGATGTTGCCGTTGCGTCGGTGAATTTCGGACCAGGCTTTCATCCGGTCCAAAGTCATGTCCGGTGCGCGAAACAGGATGACCGACAAATCAGGTTCCATCAAAAGATCCAGATAGGAGGCGACCCTGATGCCCGCCGCAATTTCACGGGTGACGCTCAAAACCTGCTCGATCGCTGCCGAATATTTTGCCGTGCCGTAGGTCGCCAATGAAAACCAGAACGGCAGGCCGCGCACCCTTCGGCTGAGGTGAATGGCAAAATCCGACGGATTCCATTCGGATCGGTCGATCATGTCGAGATAGGCGGCAAATTGGGCGTGCGCGGCGGCGGCATATTGCGGTTCGCGATAGACCAGGGCGCAACAATCAAACGGCGCGAACAGCCATTTGTGCGGGTCAACGACAAAACTGTCAGCCAGCTCGATACCGTCAAATTTGTCACGGACCGACGGTGCCGCCAAGGCAGCCAGCCCGTAGGCACCGTCGACGTGCATCCAGATGTCACGTTCGCCGCAAACCTTGCCGATACCGGCAAGGTCGTCAATCATGCCGGCGTTCGTCGTTCCCGCGGTCGCGACGACGGCGAAAACGTTGCCGCTTTCGCCGATCGCCCTGCGGAATGCTGCCCCGGTCAACCGCCCCTTGTCATCCGAAGGCAAATGCAGAATTTCAACGTCCATGACATTGGCCGCGGCACGGATGCTGGAATGGGCAGCCGCTGTCGCCGCCAGCCGCCATTTGCCGACCGACGGGTCGCGCGCCCGCGCCTTGGCGCGCGCCGCGTGCAGCGCCGACAGGTTGCCGACGGTGCCGCCGGAAACAAACGTGCCGCCAGCGCCCACGGGCAGCCCCGCCAGATCGGCCAGCCAGCGCAAGGCCTGGTTTTCGACATGGATCGCCCCCGAGCCGCCGGCCCAGTTGCCGCCAAATATCTCGGCAGCACTCACCGCCATGTCGAAACTGACCGCCGCCGGCGTCGGGGCAGCGGCGACATAAGCCAGGCTCATCGGGTGATCGAAAGGCCGGGTCGAGGGCACGATCACTTCGGTGAACCGCCGCAGCGCCTCGGCCCCGCCAATGCCGCTTGCCGTGATCGAACCCCTCAGCAAAGGGTCCAGTTCCGCAAAAGTCCGCGCCCCGTTGCGCGCTTCCGGGCCGTTCACAATCCGCCCCTGCGCCCAGTCGGTCACCGCCCGCAGCAGCGCCGCATCGACCGGAAAGAACCGCTCAGACATCGCCGGGAACACCGTAGGATGGTGCCTTGGTCGGGTCCTCCGCCCGCTGGACATAGGCCGCCATCTGCGGCTGGTAGAGCAACCACAGCGCCGCCAGGTCGGCAACCGGGTCACCCGCAGACCAATCCACCCGCAGGTCGGCGCAGGGCCAATCCAGCCGGTCCACCAGCAACAGTCCGGCGGAATGCACCGGCCCGGCCTCGCCGCCCGCAGCGCGCCCCGCCGCCAGCGCCGCGATCAGCCGGTCGCCGAGATGGCCTTTGCTGGCAAGAAAACTGTCCAGCATCGCCTGCGGCACGCCTTGATTGGCCAACAGGTTTCCCCCGCTTGCCGCGTTCGCGCCCGTCGCTTCCGCCCAGGTGCCCAGAACCTGCGATCCGGAATGAATGGCCGAATTGCCGCCCTTGTCCACCACCAGCACCTGCCGGAAATCCAGATGCGGTATCCCTTGCAACGCCGCGATCGCCTGCCCGGCCGACTTGCCCGCCGCCAACATGTCCAGCACCCGCGGCCCCAAAGCCGGATCGGTCACATTCTGGCTCGCCACCACGCCCACACCCGCCCGCGCATGGGCGCAGCGCGCCGCGACGGCAGGCGAAGAGGAGGAAATCACCATGCCGAACATGCCGGTGTCAGCGCAGCGGGCCACAAGCGAGTACGTCATCCCCGGCCCCGTACCACGCATTTCATTGCAGGAACTCCCGCAGCGCGGCGTTGTATTCCGCCGGGGCCTGAACCATGGAGAAATGGCTGGTGCCGGGCAGGATCACCAGTTTTGATCCCGGGATGACCTCGACCATGTGGTCGGCATGCGCCCGGGTGATCACCTCGTCATGATCACCCAGCGCGATCGTCACCGGCGTGGTGATGGTGCCGACATCGGCATCAGACCAGTCTGGTTGCGTTGCCGCCATCTCCGAGAACCGGCCGACAAGCGTGTCGAATTGATCCGGCGTTGCCGATAACCGCACATAGTCGGCTTCCATCAGATCAATCCAGGCAGTGGAGACTGGATTGCTGAAAGCGTCCGGGGCAATGCCGTCTACGGTGATATTGGCCCCGTGGGCAAACAGCCGGTGCAGCCTTTCGGGATGGGCCATGGCAATCTGCAGCCCGATGATGCCGCCATCCGACCAGCCGACCAGATCGACCTTGGCGATCTTCAGGAAATCCAGCAGCGCCACGTAGTCCGACGCCATCAATTCATAGCTTAACGGCACCTGCGTCCGCGTCGAGCGGCCATGTCCGCGCGAATCCGCGACAATCACCAGATGGTCGCGCATCAGCTCAGTCACCTGCCGGGCCCAGACGTCGGCATGGACAAGCCCGCCGTGGACAAGCAGCACCGGCGAACCCGCACCATATGTCGCGTAATACATCTTTATACCGTTAATTGGCGCAAGGCCCGATCGCGCGGCAACGGGCATCCGGCCGTATTCGGGCAAAGTCAGCCAGGGTTCCGTGGTTGCGGGGCCATGCTCTGACATCATTTCCTCCAGTTTCCCAAAATCACCCTCAATCCGGGATCACCGCTGTTGCATCAATCTCGACCAGCCATTCCGGCCTCGCCAATGCCACCACCACCAGCCCGGTGCACACCGGATGCACCCCCCGAATATACTCGCCCATCACCCGGTACACCGCTTCCCGGTGGCGCACGTCGGTCAGATAGACCACCAGCTTGGTCACATGCTCCATCTTCGCCCCGCATTCGCCGATCAGCTGGGCGATGTTCTGCATCACCTTGTGCGCCTGATCCGCCGGGTCGGAACTGGCGAGGTTCTCGCCGGTGTCCAAATCTTGCGGACATTGGCCGCGCAGGAACACCAGCCTCCCCCGCGCCACCACCGCCTGCGCCAGGTCGTTGTCAAGGTTCTGCTCGGGGTAACTGACCCTGGTATTGAATTTGCGGATGCGGGTATGTGCCAAATCGGCCTCCGTTGCGGTCAGTGTTCGGGCTTGTGCTGCGCGGTTGTACCATAGGCCAGATACTTGCGTTGGGTGGAAATATGGTCGGCCAGAAACTTGGCGTCGTGCCAGACGCCCCAGATGAAACTGGACCCGCGTCGGGTCTGCCAGGGCAGCCCCAGAAAATAGACCCCCGGTTCAACCGAAACGCCGTGCCGGTGCCTTGGGCGGCCTTTTTCGTCGAAAGCGTCTATCTTCAGCCAACTGAAATCAACGGCAAAACCGGTGGCCCAAACAATCGCGTCAATCCCCGCTTTGGCCAGATTCAAGTCAGGAATGGGGTCGGTCAGGCACGCCGGGTCGGGGCCAATGATGCGTGCCTCCGACTCCTCTGGAAGGTCGAGTCCGTTGCGGGCGACATAGGCATCGGCCTCATCCAAAACCGACAGGTAATTGGCATCGCCTTTCGCGATATTGACCGCAAGGTCCGGCGCAAAACTCATCACACCGTCCTTGAACGATCTGGTCCGCCCGAGCAGCACCGCCCCTTGATCTGCCAGACGGCGGAAGTCGACCGTCTGGCCACCATGCGCACCGCTTACGGCGATGGTGACATGTTCGGTGCCTGCCGAGGGGGCCTCGGCATCCCATTTCCCCAGCACCCCCAGCCACCAGCAGAAATCCCGTCCGCGATAGCTGCGCGGCGGCCGGTCGTGCGCACCGACCGACAGGTAGACGCGCCTGCCCGCACCCAACAACTCGTCGGCGATCTGCGCCCCCGATGACCCTGCCCCCACCACCAGCACCGCCCCCTCGGGCAATTGTGCAGGATTGCGGTAGGCGTTTGAGTGAATCTGCAACGGCCCTGAATCCGCAGGAACAACGGCCGGCATGACCGGGCGCTGAAACGGCCCGGTGGCGGCAACCACGCTGTTGGCCTCGATCACCCCGTCCGAGGTTTCAACGCGGAAGCCGGGTTGGCCGACATTGTTGCGCACGGCCTTCACCTCCACGCCGCAGCGGACGGGGGCCGCGATTTTTTTTGCATAAGCCACAAAATAATCGGCAACCTGCTCTTTTGCGGCAAAGGCATCGGGGCCGGTGTCAGCAAACTCCATGCCGGGAAAACGGTCATGCCAGGCCGGACCATTGGCAACCAGCGAATCCCACCTTTCCGAGCGCCAGCGTTCGGCGATCCGGTGCCGTTCCAGAACCAGATGCGGCACACCGCAATTGGTCAGGTGCTCGCTCATCGCCAATCCGGCCTGACCGCCGCCAACCACCAGCGTCTCGACCTTTTCAACCGGCATTCAAGGACCCATTTCTTGCACGTCGCAACTGTCGGCACCGGCATTCATCATGCCACCTTGCTGGCCAGATAGCGGGCGAAATCATAGTTGGGCCGCTCCAGATGCGACAGATGCCCCGGCACCGCCAGATCGGAACATAAACCGCGATAGACTTTTTCGGTGCAGCCCTTGTCCTCTTCGTTCACCTCGTCGAGCAGCTTTTTCACCGCCGCAAAATGCGCCGCGGCCTCCGGGTCCGCCACAAATTCCGGCGACAGCCCGCCACCATACAAAACGCTCACGTGATCCGGCCCGTCGGGATGCAGGCACAGATACCAGAAATAGCCCGGCGTCAGGGTGATCAACAGGGCCGGATAGATCGACAGCAGCCAGGTGGTGCGCCGTTGATCACCTTGCAGAACCGTATTCGACGGATGCGCCAGCGACAGTGGCACCGTGTCGTTCTTCAAGATGAAATGGAAATTGAACGCCGCTTCGCCCTCCGGGCAGCTCATTTTCATCAGATCGACCGAGCCGCCGATGGTGCCGGAATGACAGACCGGCAGGTGGTAGCTTTCCATGAAATTCTCGGCCAGCACCTTCCAGTTGGTGTTCCAGCGGAATTCCTCGCGGAACAGTTCGACGTATTTCGACATGTCGAGATAGCCGACCAGATCATCGACTTTCTGCAACTGTACTGCCGGTGACGGCGCCTCCGCGTTGCGCGTCACCATGATCCAGCCCTGCCAATCCTCGCAGCGAATAGCGGGCAGGCAATAGTCGTCGCGATTGAACGCCTCGTTTGCTTTCATCGCCGGAGCGCCGCGCAGCGAACCATCCAGATTATAGGTCCAGGCGTGATACGGGCAGACAATCGAGCGAGTATTGCCACGCCCCTCCAGCAAGGTCGACATCCGGTGCCGGCACACATTCGACATCGCCCGCAACACGCCCTCGCGGTCGCGCAGCACGATCACCGGCTCGCCCGCGATCTCCATCGTCAGGTAATCGCCCGGCAGCTTCAACGCGTCTGCCCGACCGGCGCACAGCCATTCTTGCGAAAATATGTGGGCCAATTCCGCCGCCAAAAACACCTCGGAAGTATAGACCGATTTCGGCATCGCCCGCGCCTGGGCGAACGGCAGGGCGGCATTGGCCCTGATCTCGGCGATGGGGTCGGAAAACGGCTGTTGTATGGTCATGGCACTATCTCGTGGATTCCTGACCATACCACTGGTTCACACCCATCATACAACGACCACATTTCGCCGACCGTCTCATCCCATACGCGGGTCACGACGCCACCGATATCTTCAAGCCCGGCATCCGTCGCCCGCCGCTTGGCCCACCAATCCTCCTGCGAATGCGGCAAAGCGTTGCCGACGGCGTTGGTCTCGCCGTCCTGCAGCACGGTCATAACTGGCGCGGTCGCAGCCTCGTGCTGCATGTCATAGACCCGTGTCCGAATATCGACCAGCGGCTTGAACATCGGATGCACTGTTACATCCTTGACTTTTTCGCCGTTGATAAAAACAGCGCGGCCATCGTGGATTGAGGCCCAATACTGCGCGCCGGTACGGATCATCCTGCCTCTCCTTTTTTGGCAAACAAGGCTACACCATCGCCCAGCTTTTTGATTAGGTAAAGCAGTTCATACTGAACAATAGCTTCGGATTTTCCTATTCAACCGATGCTGCTATCCGGCGGAGAACCGGACTTTGACGCGAAGGCACCCGTGTTTGGCGTGGACTGACGGCTTCCCATTGGAAGCGGTGGTTGCGTGCCATGGTCGCAGAAGCGCTGCCCAATATACAAACGCAACAACAATAGGAGGGAGCCAAAGACCTTTTCATTCAAGGACCTGATCGGTGCGGCACTGCTGTCCAGTGCCGTGGCGTTCGGCGCTGAAGCCGCCCAGATCAACATCCACAACGGCGGCGATCCGACATCGCTCGACCCGCACAAACTTTCCGGCGACTGGGAAGACCGGATCGTTGGCGACATTTTTGAGGGCCTGGTCACCGAAGACGCTGGCGCGGCTGCGATTCCGGGCATGGCCGAAAGCTGGGAAGTTTCAGAAGACGGTCTGGTTTATACCTTTAACCTGCGCGACGGCATCAAATGGTCGGACGGTGTACCCGTCACCGCAGGCGACTTCGTTTTCGCTTTCCAGCGCCTGATGGACCCGGCAACCGCCGCCGAATATGCCTATCTGCAATAGCCGATCAAGAATGCCGCAGGGGTCAACGACGGCTCGATCACCGATTTCAGCCAATTGGGCGTCGTCGCCGTCAATGACGACACCGTGCAGATCACTCTGGAAGCGCCGACGCCCTATTTCATCGACGCTTTGACCCATTACACTGCCTATCCGCTGCCCAAACACCTGCTCGACGCCAAGGGCGAAGACTGGGTGAAAATCGAGAATATCGTCGTCAATGGCCCGTACAAGCCGGTCGAATGGGTGCCGGGCAGCCATGTGAAGACCGTGGCCAACGACCAATGGTACGACACCGCCAGCCTGAAACTGGAGGGTGCCACTTTCTATGTGCTGGAAGATCAGGCGGCTGTGCTGCTGCGCTATCGTGCCGGCGAGTTCGACTTCATGACCGATTTCCCGACCGACCAATACGCGTGGATGCAGGAAAACCTGCCGGGCGAGGCGCATGTGGCCCCGTTCTCGGGCCTGTATTACTACGTCGTCAACAACGCGATGTTTAACCAGAACGTCCGTCAGGCGCTGTCGATGGCGATCAACCGCGAAGTGATCGGCCCCGATATCCTCGGCACCGGCGAACTGCCGGCCTATTCCTGGGTGCCGCCGGGAACCGCCAACTACGGCACGCCGGAAATCGTAAGCTGGGCCGGTCTTTCCTATGCTGACAAGGTTGCAAAAGCTGTCGAACTGATGGCCGCCGAAGGCTATTCGTCCGACAATCCGCTGAAACTGCAACTGCGCTACAACACCAACGACAACCACAAACGCATTGCGGTGGCGATTGCCGCGATGTGGAAACCGCCCGGCTGACCATCATCCGCCACGCATTGAAACCGGCGATGATGCCGGTGGTCTCCTATCTCGGCCGGGCGGCGAGTTACCTTTTGACCGGCTCGATCGTGGTCGAACAGATTTTCGGCCTGCCCGGCATCGGGCGGTTGTTTGTGACCGCGGCGCTGAACCGCGACTACGGCATGGTTCTGGGCACGGTCATTCTCTACATGGTCCTGATCGTGCTCCTGAACCTGCTGGTCGACATCGCCTATGCCTGGCTCGACCCGAAAGTGCGGACGCGGTGATCCTGAACACTTTGCGCGAAGCGATCATCGCCGACACGTTCAACGATCTCGCCCCCGAAAGCCGCTCCCTGACCCAGGACGCGATCCGCCGCCTGTTGCGCAACAAGGCCGCTGTCGTGTCGATGTTTCTGGTCGGCTTCCTCATCATCGCCGCCTTTGTCGGCCCGTCGCTGTTGGCGTTCAACTACGAAGACCCCGACTGGGGTGCGCTCAAAACACCGCCATCCATGCAATCCGGCCACTATTTCGGCACCGACCAGAACGGCCGCGACCTGCTGGCCCGCACCTTCTACGGCACCCGCATTTCGCTCGCCGTCGCCCTGACGGCGACGCTGGTTTCGGTCGGCATCGGCGTGCTCTACGGTGCGGTCGCGGGCTATGTCGGCGGGCGCACCGACCAGATCATGATGCGCTTTGTCGACATCATGTATGCCCTGCCCTATCTGATGTTCGTCATCCAGTTGATGGTGATTTTCGGGCGCAACGTCTATCTGTTGTTCGCCGCCATCGGGGCGCTGGAATGGCTGACCATGGCCCGCATCGTGCGCGGCCAGACCCTGAGCCTCAAGGAACGCGAGTTTGTCGAGGCCGCCCGTGCCAGTGGCCAGAAACCGTTCAAAATCATCCTGCGCCATATCATCCCCAACCTGCTCGGCCCGGTGGTGATCTATGCCGCCCTGACCATCCCCGAAATCATCGCCATCGAAAGTTTCCTGTCCTATCTCGGTTTTGGTGTGCAGGAACCGCTGACCTCGCTCGGCACCCTGATTTCCGAAGGGGCGAGTATTTTCGAGGTGCTGCCCTGGCTGCTGTGGCTCCCCGCCGTGGTGCTGGTGACCCTGCTGATGGCCTGTTGTTCATCGGCGACGGGTTGCGCGACGCCTTTGACCCGAAAGACCGCTGAGATGGCCCTGCTCGAACTCAAGGATTACACCATCCGTTTTGCAACGCCCGAAGGCGAGGTTCAGGCGGTGTCGGGCATGAACCTGTCCATCGAACCCGGCGAAAGGCTGGCGATTGTCGGCGAAAGCGGCTCGGGCAAAAGCCAGACCTTTCTCGGTGTCATGGGACTGCTGGCCAAGAACGGATTGACCACCGGCGCGGCGATGTTCGATGGTCAGGACCTGCTGAAACTGTCGTCGCGCCAACTTGACAAACTGCGCGGCAAGGACATCACCATGGTGTTCCAGGACCCGATGACGGCGCTGAACCCCTCCTTGCGCATCTCGCGGCAATTGACCGAACAACTGGAAGTGCATCAGGGCCTGTCGCCGAAGGCTGCCGCCGCCGAAGCCTTGCACATGCTCGAACGCGTCGGCATCCCCGACCCGGCGAAACGCTTCCGCCTCTATCCGCATGAACTTTCGGGCGGCATGCGCCAGCGTGTGGTCATCGCCATGGCGCTTTTGTGCAAACCCAAACTGCTGATCGCTGACGAGCCGACCACCGCGCTCGACGTGACCATCCAGGCCCAAATCCTCGATCTGTTCGCCGACCTTGCCGCTGATCTCGGCACCGCCCTTATCACCATCACTCACGACATGGGCGTGGTTGCCGGCACCGCCGACCGGGTGGTGGTGATGTATGGCGGGCGGATCGTCGAGGACGCGGGCGTTGACCGGATTTTCGCCAATCCCGCCCATCCCTACACCGCCGCGCTCCTCAACTCGATCCCGCGGGTTGACAGAGCCCGCGCTTCCATCGCCCCGATCCCCGGCCAGCCGCCGAACCTGATCCGGCTGCCCAAAGGCTGCGCCTTTCACCCGCGCTGCGGCTATGCCGGCGATATCTGCACGGAAATTCCGCCGCCGCTGACCGTGCACGACCAAAACCGGCGCGTCGCCTGTTACAATCCGCTGACCGAAAAGGCGATGGCCGATGCCTGACGCCCTTTTATCGGTCGAGAACCTTTCAACCATCTTCGGCGTCAGCAGCGGCCGCCTGTTCGGCCCCAAACTCAAGCTCGTCGCCGTCAACGACGTCAGCTTCACCCTGAATGCGGGCGAAACCCTGGGCATTGTCGGCGAATCCGGCTGCGGCAAATCCACCCTTGGCCGCTCCATTCTTCGGCTGATCGAACCAAGCGCGGGCCGCGTCGTCTGGCAAGGCCGCAACCTGCCCGACCTGTCGCCCGAAGAGATGCGACAAACCCGCCAGCACATGCAGATCATCTTCCAGGATCCGATCGCCTCGCTCGACCCGCGGATGACCGTCGCCGACATCATCGGTGAGCCTTTGACGGTGTTCGAGCCGGGCCTGAGCAAAGCACATCGCCTTGAACGGGTGCGCGAAATCATGTCCGCCGTCGGCCTCGCCCGCGACATGGTCAACCGCTATCCGCACGAGTTTTCCGGCGGCCAGGCCCAGCGCATCGGCATTGCGCGGGCCATCGTCACCAGGCCAAAACTGGTGATCTGCGACGAACCGGTTTCGGCGCTGGATGTGTCAATTCAGGCCCAGATCATCAACCTGCTTGACCAATTGCGCGCCGATTTCGGCCTGACGCTCATTTTCATCAGCCACGACCTGTCGGTCGTCCGCCTGATCTCCGACCGCATCCTCGTGCTTTATCTCGGCCGCGTCGTCGAGAGCGGTCCCTGTGACGCCGTGTTCACCGATCCGCAGCATCCCTATACCCGCGCCCTGCTTTCCGCCGCCCCGATCCCCGACCCCAAAGTCGCCCGCCTGCGCAAACGAGTGATCCTGAAAGGCGACCCGCCCAGCCCGATGAACCCGCCGAAAGGCTGCGTCTTCTCCTCGCGCTGCCCCAATACCATCGCCGCCTGTTCCGACGGGGTTCCCGCCGACGTCCATGTGGGCGAGGGACATCTGGCGGCCTGTATCCGGATCGGGGCCTTGATCTGACTGGCGACGCCTTCCGTTGCCGGCAGGCCGGATCGGATATTTGCCCAACCAAGAAAGCAGATGCTCCGCCACCCCGGAATGATCCGGCGTAACGGAGCGCCTTCTCGGTTGACGGTCATCGGCTTCCCAGCCTGTACCGTACAGTCAAGCTGGCGCATTTTGGTTAAGCGCGGCTTAAGACCTTCTTGGTTGTCCAAATATCCAATTCATCGACGGCCTTGGATTGCTGCCCTTTCGCCCCTATAAGGCCAGCGTCACAAGGGACCAAGCCATGCGCACAGCCAAAATCGCCCGCAAAACGGCGGAAACGACCATCAGCGTCGAAGTCAATCTCGACGGCACCGGCAGTTTCGATAACCAGACCGGCATCGGCTTTTTTGACCATATGCTCGACCAGCTGGCCCGGCATTCGATGATCGACCTGAAAATCCGCGCCGAGGGCGACCGCCACATCGACGATCACCACACGGTCGAGGATGTCGGCATTGCATTGGGCAAAGCCCTGGCACAGGCGATGGGCGACAAACGCGGCATCACCCGCTACGGCTCCTGCCTGCTGCCGATGGACGATACACTGGTGCGGGCAGCGCTCGATCTGTCGGGCCGACCTTTCCTCGTCTGGAAAGCCGATTTCACCGCCAACAAAATCGGCAGTTTCGACACCGAACTGGTGCGCGAGTTTTTCACCGCTTTGTCGATGAACGGCGGCATCACCCTGCATGTCGAGTTGCTCGACGGCATCAACAGCCACCACATTGCCGAAGCTGTTTTCAAGGCCGTCGCCCGTGCGCTGCGGGCCGCGCTGGAAACCGACCCGCGCAAGGCTGCCGAAATTCCTTCGACGAAAGGCACGCTCGTCTGATGCCGACAGTCATCGTCGATTACGACAGCGGCAATCTGCATTCGGCCGAGAAAAGTTTCCAGCGGATGGCCCACGAAACCGGTGCGGGTTCCGTTCTGGTGTCGTCGAGTCCGGAAGTCATTGCAAAGGCTGATAGAATCGTCCTTCCCGGCGTAGGGGCATTTGCCGATTGCCGACGCGTGTTGGCCGAACACACCGGCCTGTTCGAGGCGATGGAAGAGCGCGTGATCAAAGGCGGCGCGCCGTTTCTTGGTATTTGCGTCGGCATGCAGATGATGGCGACCCGGGGCCGCGAGAATGTCGATACCCCCGGTTTTGACTGGATAGCAGGCGAAGTCGTGCGGATCACGCCATCCGATCCGACGTTGAAAATTCCGCATATGGGTTGGAACGATCTTGTCGTATCGCAAAGTCATCCATTGTTGGCAGGCATTGCAACCGGCGACCACGTCTATTTTGTGCATTCCTTTCACGTGAAGACCGCAGATCCGGCGACCTGCTTGGCCAGTGTCGATTACGCCGGGCCGGTGATTGCGGCAATCGGTCGGGACAACCTGTTCGGCACCCAGTTTCACCCGGAGAAATCGCAAGCGACCGGCCTGCGGCTGATCGCCAATTTCCTGCACTGGCAGCCCTGAAATCTGCCGCTTCTTCACGAGGCATCGACGCGGAACGCAACAGCTCGGCGGATGAATCTCCGCCGCTTGCCGGGGCATCCCGGCCTATTTGCCGATTGCTGAATTCCTGTTACTTGCCGAACCAAACCAGCGCAGGCCGCGCTTGATACGCGCACGCAGCAACGTTCGCACAATTGCGCCAATCAGGATCAGCTTATCAAGCAAACCGATTTGGCTGTTCCAGACTTCGCTTATCCCGGCCCAGCGCACGGCACTGACCTGTCCGGAATCGTGGACCCAACGTTTGCTCAAACTTCCCGGTTTGTAGTATTTCCAGCACAAGACTTCCGGCACGCAAACAAACGCTCCCAAAAGCGCCATGTGCAGCAGCCAGTTCCAGTCGGCCGCATACTCGCCCCTGGCATTCGGCTTGATCCCGCCGATCCGATTGAAGGCATTACTGCGGAACACGCCGCGATTGGGTGCCCACCATCCATAGTGCCGAGAAATCATGGCGCGCGCCCGCTTGCGCAATGTGTCGGCGGCCGCGATCCGCCTGAACGTGATCGCCATTTCCTGACCGTTGACGTCAAACTCTTCCATATCGCTGAACGCAAGCACCGCATCGGGGCGGTCGCGCAAGGCCTCGACCAGTCTTTCGACATATGTCGGCGCAACGATATCATCGTGGAAAGCGAAGAACATCAATTCGCCGTCGGCTTTGCTCATCAACAGGTTGCTGTGGCCAAGCCAGCCGAGATTTGCCGGCTGTTCGATAACCCGCGCGGCAGAGTGACGCGCGGCAAATTCACGAATGATCGCGACCGTACCATCCGTTGAGCAGTCGTCGCCAATCAGGATTTCAATGTTTGACCAGGTTTGCGCGGCGAGACATTCGAGCGTTCTGCGCAGAAAATCCGAAGCATTGTAGCACGGCACCAGCGCGGTGACTTTCGGGTTCCACACGCCAGCAGACATTACCGCTGACGACGCCATCGCTAGATCTCCCGGTCCAGCGAATCGACCAGTTCTGACGCAAGCCACGGCGCGGTCGAGTACTTGCCGGTATCGACCGAAAAGTAGTTGCCAAATCGTTTGATTCCAAACTTGTCGCGCCGATGCAGCGTTGCCTTTGGATCGCTTATCAAGCCATGTCCTTGGGCAAAGACGAAGCCTCCTTCAACGCGAAGGCTTTCCGCGTGATCGAAGATTGCCGCAACCGGCGGCATGATCACCGATAGTTTGCGCTGGACCCTCGCCAAGACATCTTGTTTGTCGGCTGCCGACAAGGCCGGTATTTCGGGCGCTATGTCGGCGGTGTCGGATATCAGGCCCGCCGGGTACCAGGACAAGTAAAAATCCCGGCCGTCATAGTTTTTGACATCGCCAAATGCGCCAACCGCGACGATGGCGCTGCGGACAGCCAAAGTTCGGGTGGTTCGGGCAAAGACCGAAAGCCGGTAGCGATTCGACCAACTGTGCGCCGCAGGCAAGCCGGCACTCGCGTCGATGGCCAGCCTGCCGTTCCAGAGAGCATTGATGACAAGATCATACGTTTGGTTCAGATCGGGTTCGCCGCTAACCCGCCATTTGCCGCTATGTTGATCGATCGGGCGCGCGGATTTGATGATCGTCCCGGACCGAAACGATATTCGGGTTTCGGCTGACAGCGCAGCGTTGATTTGGTCAGCGACCCATTGCGTGTTTATCGAACGCTCGGGGATGCGGAAACCGGCAACTATTTCATCGGTGTTGGCAATTTCGGCAATTTGCTCGGTGGTCAGAGGGCGGGCATGCGCCTTGGTAACGTCGTTCAAATAGGACCTGGCATCTGGATGATCACGCAAATCCCGACTTATCGCGTCGTAAACAAGGCTCAACTCTGCGGCGCTGGCGATGGAAAGCTTATGAACCAGCATCGTATCGTCGCTCTGTGTTATTTGCGCCGAAATGCTGGAGCCGACCAATTCCTCGAGCTTGGGGCCGAACAACAGCCCGCCGGTCATCATGTGGCGTGCTGATCGCAGTGACGGATCGGCACCGTAGATATATCC
>JAYTCN010000388.1:0-3262 GCA_043736475.1 Paracoccaceae bacterium | reverse complement strand
CCTATTATCTGGCGAAAAATCACGGGCTGACCAATATCGCGGTGCTGGAGAAGGGCTATCTGGGGTCGGGCAATATCGGGCGCAACACCACGATTGTTCGGGCGAATTACTACATGCCGGGCAACAGCGAGTTCTACAGCCATTCACTGAAGCTGTGGGAGGGCCTTGAGGCCGAGTTGAACTATAACGTGATGCACTCGCAGCGCGGCCAGTTGATCCTGGCGCATTCGGACGGGCAGCGAGATACTTTGGCCCGGCGTGGCAATGCGATGATCAATCAGGGCGACGATGCCGAATTGTGGACGCTGGATCAGGTCAAGGATTTCGCGCCTTACTTGGATTTCGCGCAGACCCGGTTCCCGATCTACGGTGGCTTGATGCACAAGCGCGGTGGCACGGCGCGGCATGACGCGGTGGCTTGGGGCTATGCGCGCGGCGCGGATCGGCGCGGGGTGGATTTGATCCAGAACTGCGAAGTCACCGGGATTGATATTGCGGGCGGCGTTGTGCAGGGCGTGCAGACCACGCGCGGGCCGATCCGCGCCAAGAAGGTCGGCATGGTGGTGGCCGGGCGGTCATCTCAGGTCGCGGCGATGGCGGGGATGCGGCTGCCGATTGAAAGCCATGTGTTGCAGGCGTTTGTCACCGAAGGCCTGAAGCCGATCATTGATTCTGTGATCTCGTTCGGGATGGGGCATTTCTATATCAGCCAGTCCGACAAGGGCGGTTTGGTGTTCGGCGGCGATCTCGATTTCTATTCCAGCTACGCCGCGCGGGGCAATCTGCCGATGGTGGAGCATGTGATGGAAGCCGCGATGACGCTGATGCCGATGATCGGGCGGGCCAAGGTGCTGCGATCTTGGGGCGGCATTATGGATATGTCGGCGGATGGCAGTCCCATCATCGACAAGACCCATATCGAGGGGCTGTTTGTCGATGCGGGCTGGAACTATGGCGGCTTCAAAGCGGCCCCGGCGAGTGGCTGGTGCATGGCGCATCTGATGGCGACGGGCGAAAGCCATGAGGTGGCGCGGCGCTTCCGTCTGGACCGATTCCGCACCGGCCATGTGATGGACGAAGAAGCCACCGGCAGCCAACATAATTTGCATTAAGGGAAATTATGCGTCGGATTTTCCCCCTAGCTGTCATCGCGCTGTCGACATGTCCCGCCGCGGCGGATGCGGACGTTTGCTTATCAGGCACGCCGGAATATTTGGGATCGTTTAATTGGTGCGATGCTTTCGACGACATTCGATTGGCATTTAACGACCAAGACTACGTCTTGCTGCTGGATAATGCGCCTCAGTTGGGCGGCGCTAACGGCATCGGTCCGACTGCGAGGTTTGGAATAGAAGTGGCTCCCCGCAAGGAGTCAAAAACTTGGCCGTCTGCGAACGAAATTACGCTTGTGGCCTCGGCGCTGACCAAGCGGGTTTGCCGTGGTGGCGGCCTGCGCGATTTCGTTTCTGCGGGCGGGCGCGTTGTGTTCGACCTATTTGCCATATCTCAAGCTCAAGAGCATCCACTCGATATGGGGGTGGAGGCGCAACGACTTGTTTCTTCCATCACCGTTGCAACCTGTGAGGCCAACTGATGCGTATACCTTGCCCCCTTTGTGGCACTCGGGATCGGCGCGAGTTTTATTACTATGGGTCGGAGGATTATCTGAAGCGGCCCAGTGATCAGGGCAGCATCGACGATCTCGATAACCATTTGTTCCTGCGCGACAATCCGGCGGGGGTGACGCGGGATGTCTGGTATCACGAGGCGGGGTGTGGGGCTTGGATGGTGGTGACTCGCAACACGATTAGCCATGAGGTTCTGGGGTCGGAACTGGTTGCCAAGCAGAAGGAGGCCTGAACATGCGGATTGCAGGTAAGGGGCTGATTGACCGGACTAAGCCGGTTTCATTCAAGTTTGATGGCAAGACCTATCAGGGGTTTAAGGGCGATACGGTGGCTTCGGCTTTGCTGGCGAATGGGGTGAAGTTGGTCGGGCGGTCGTTCAAATATCACCGTCCGCGTGGGGTTCTGACGGCGGGGTCGGAAGAACCGAATGCGCTGATTGAGGTGATTGGGGCGTCGAACCAGACCCCGAACGTGCGCGCCACGGTGCAAGAGATTTTTGAGGGGCTGAACACGCGTTCGCAGAACCGTTGGCCCAGCCTGCGGTTTGATGTGATGGCGGTGAACGACATGGTGTCGCCGTTCTTGTCGGCGGGGTTTTACTACAAGACCTTCATGTGGCCGCGCCCGTTTTGGGAGGCGATTTACGAGCCGATCATCCGGCGGGCGGCGGGGCTTGGGAGCCTGTCGGGCAAGCATGATGAGGGGCATTACGAGAAGGCCTTTGCGTTCTGCGATGTGCTGGTAATCGGCGCTGGGCCTGCGGGCCTGATGGCGGCGTTAGAGGCGGCTAGGGCGGGTGCGGATGTGATCTTGTGCGAGGAGGACCGTCTTTTGGGCGGTCGCCTTTTGGCCGATGATGCGCATCTGGACGGCAAGCCTGCTGGGGAATGGGTCGCGGCTGTTGAGGCGGAATTGAAAGCGATGCCGAATGTGCGGATCATGCCGCGCACCACGGTGACGGGGGCTTATGACGGCGGGCAGTATTCGGCGGTGGAACGGGTAGGGCTGCACAAAGGCCCGCGCCCGGATTTGCCGCGCGAGTGTTTCTGGCGGATCACGGCGGCGCGGACAGTGCTGGCGGCGGGGGCGTTGGAACGCTCGATTGCGTTTCCGATGAATGATCGGCCGGGGATTATGCTGGCGTCTGCGGTGCAGGCGTATCTCAATAAGTTCGGTGTGGTGCCGGGCAAGCGGGTGACCTTGTTTGCCAACAACGATGGCGCGCGGGCTGTGGCGCGGCAGTTGATGGCGGCGGGCGTGACGGT
This sequence comes from Paracoccaceae bacterium, assembly GCA_043736475.1. Taxonomy (GTDB): domain Bacteria; phylum Pseudomonadota; class Alphaproteobacteria; order Rhodobacterales; family Rhodobacteraceae; genus JANMOK01. The sequence continues at coordinate 369 of JAYTCN010000388.1, read as the reverse complement.
GGCGGCGATTTTGGACAGCCGGACGGATGCGAGCGCGGTGGAAGATTGCCCGGTGTATCTGGGCGCTCAAGTGACTGATACCAAAGGGCGGCTGGGGTTGCGGGCGATTTCCGGCACCCATGTTGGCGGCGAATTTGCGCTGGAAACCGACCTGTTGGCGGTGTCGGGTGGTTGGAACCCGACGCTGCACATAACCTGCCATCTGAACGGGCGGCCGCGGTGGGAGGCGTCTTTGGCGGCCTTTGTGCCGCTGGCGGATGCGGTGCCGCATTTGCAGGCGGCGGGCGCTTGTAACGGCGTGTTCGATACTCTGGGCTGTCTGAGCGAAGGCCAAGCGGCGGCGCGGGCGGCGTTGCGCGGGCTGAATAT
>JAYTCN010000387.1:0-3267 GCA_043736475.1 Paracoccaceae bacterium | reverse complement strand
TTTGCGGCGTCTTGTTCCTGACGCTCCTGTCCGGTCAGCATGGCCGGCACGTTGCGCGCATATGCCAGCATGCCCCAGCCGGTGCGGGTGTTGGCGGCCTCGGGCATCGACCAGCACAGGCCGTAGATCAGAAACAGCGGTCCGAGATTGTCGACCCGCTCTTCGATCAGCTTCAGCCGCAGCGCGGTAATGGCCAAAAGTGTGACCCCGAAAACATACATGGCGATCCAGCGACCCCAGTCGGTGGCGACCACGAACAGCGGCGCCATCGGCACGATGCCGAACAAAACCGCCACAAACAGCAATTTTCCAATGCGGGGGCTGACTGGCCGTTGCAGGCGAAACAGCAAAAAAGGCGCCAGGGCCAGCAGATAGGCGACGGTGAACCATCGCCAGTCGCCGGAGGTGATTGTCCTTCGCCACATCAGGGCGACACCGTAACCGGTGTCGCGTTCCAGCCAGCCGATAGGCCCGCCCTTTCGGCACAGCTCGACCGAGCCGCCGCGGGCGAGAATCTGGTCGCAGATCGCCTGTGACATGCCCTGACCCTGAAACAGCGTCGCCGATATCAGCGCCGCCAGGGCTGCGACCAGAATCGCGGCGGCGGCCGCCAGGGCCTGGTTCCGCGAAAGGATGCCACTGTAGAGATAAAGCCCGAGGAAACCGAGGGCGGGGGCGGCAAGGAAGGCGTTCGCCTCATGCGCAAAGCCGGCAATGGCAAAAACCGCGATGCCGCACCAGAGAAGCAAAATCCGCCGCGAAACCGCCGCCGCCATCAGGCCAAGGGCAAAAAAGCCGATCAGCTCTTTCGACATGCTCATGTGCATGTAGTAGAAGGGCATGAGCAGAAAAACCGGCGAAAACAGCAGTATCAGCACCGGACCGCTCCAGCGGACTTTTGAAAAAAGGTACAGGGCGAGCGCGGTGACCGCGAGATAGAGCAGGATCTGCGTCCCTCCGGCGACCGCATTCATCGGCAGGCCGGTCAGGTCGGCGAACAGAAAGGTAAAGGAGCCGGTGATGCCGCGGCGCACGAAACCGGCGCCGTAGTTGATCAGCCAGTCACCCAATGTCCAATAACGCTGCCCGGACGTGACAGCAATGACGTGATGCACGCTCACCGCCAGCGCGACCAGCGCAAAGAACAGGAATATTGCCGGCCGCGGATACGTCCCGGTCCGGGACGACGGAAAATCTTGCAGCGCAACCACGACCAACCTCCACAAATTCACTCGTCACTCGTCACTCGTCACTCGTCACTCGTCGCGATTTAGCAGAATCGGTGCCAGAAAACAACTGCGGCATGGTCAGGCATGCATCTCCTTGGTTGCGGTCAGGTGAATCGCCGGGTGATCGCGCTCGACCCGGTCGATGTCCCATTGCAGCCGGGTCATGTAGACCGGGTCGCCGTCGTGATCCTGCGCCATATGGCCTTTGTTAGCCTTTACAAAGGCTTCGATGGCTTCCTTGGGGCCGGAGACCCAACGCGCCGAGGTGAACTGGGTCGGCTCCAGCCGCACCGGCAGGCCGTATTCGCTCTCGATCCGGCTCGCCAGCACGTCAAATTGCAAGGGGCCGACGACGCCGACGATCCAGCCGGAACCGACCAGCGGCTTGAACAGTTTCGAAGCGCCTTCCTCGGCGAACTGGTGCAGGGCTTTTTCCAGATGTTTGGCTTTCATCGGATCGGCGGCCCGCACCGATTGCAACAGTTCGGGGGCGAACGACGGGATGCCGGTGAATTTCAGCGCCTCGCCCTCGGTCAGCGCATCGCCGATGCGCAGCTGGCCGTGGTTGGGGATGCCGATGATGTCACCGGCCCAGGCCTCGTCGGCCAGCTCGCGGTCGGCGGCGAGGAAGAGGACCGGGTTGGCGATGGCCATGGGTTTGCCGGTGCGGACCTGGGTCAGTTTCATGCCGCGCCGGAAATGGCCGGAGCACAGGCGCAGGAAGGCGACGCGGTCGCGGTGGCGCGGGTCCATATTCGCCTGAACCTTGAAGACAAAGCCGGTAACATTTGATTCTTCGGGAGAAACTTTTCGCGTTCTTGCCGGGCACGGCTGCGGCGGCGGGCCGTAGGTGCCAATACCGTCCATCAGTTCCTGGACACCAAAGGAATTGATCGCCGAGCCGAACCAGATCGGGGTCATATGGCCTTCGAGAAAAGACTGGCGGTCAAACGCTGGCAGCAATTCCCGCGCCATTTCAAGCTCTTCCCGCAGTTTTTTCAGCGAATGCCCTGGCACATGCGCCGCCAGTTTCGGGTCGTCGAGTCCGTCGATGCGAAGGCTTTGCGCCTTGCGGTTGCGGTCGGCGCGGTCCATCAGGTCGAGCCGGTTGTTCAGCAGGTCGTAACAGCCAAGAAATTCGCGCCCCGTTCCGATCGGCCACGAGGCCGGGGTCACGTCGATGGCCAGCTTTTCCTGGATTTCATCGATGATGTCAAAAGTATCACGGGCTTCGCGGTCCATCTTGTTGCAGAAGGTCAGGATCGGCATGTCGCGCAACCGGCAGACCTCGAACAGTTTTTGGGTCTGGCTTTCCACCCCCTTGGCCCCGTCGATGACCATCACCGCCGCATCGACCGCTGTCAGGGTGCGATAGGTGTCTTCCGAGAAGTCCGAGTGGCCCGGCGTATCGACAAGATTGAACCAGAAGCCTTTGAATTCAAACGACATTGCCGAAGCCGATACCGAAATGCCGCGTTCCTGTTCCATTTTCATGAAGTCCGACCGCGTGCGTCGCGCCTCGCCCTTGGCCCGCACCTGGCCAGCCATCTGGATGGCGCCGCCGTAGAGCAGGAATTTTTCGGTCAGCGTGGTCTTGCCCGCATCGGGGTGCGAGATGATGGCGAAGGTGCGCCGGCGGGCGATTTCGGGAGGCAGTTCGGGAGCGTTGGGTGACATGGGCCGCCGCTATAGCGGTTGAGGCGACGGTTGGAAACGAGTATTTGGACCAAGAAGAAGTGAAAACGCCTCGCGTGTTACGGCGAGGCGGCTTCGCCTTGGGCGGTCATTGGCGCTCCCGCCGGTAGCGCGCTGGTTATCAGACTCGAAATGTTTTTCTTCTTGGTTAAAAATACTCAAAAGCAGGGTAGGCAGTTAGGAACACGCGATGGACCTGGGGATAAAAGGCAAAACGGCGATTATCTGTGCGGCATCCAGGGGATTGGGGCGCGGCTGTGCCGAGGCTTTGGCGGCGGCCGGGGTCGATCTGGTGATCAATGCGCGGAATGCAGGGCCGCTGGAGGCGGTTGCGGCGGATTTG
>JAYTCN010000386.1:0-7687 GCA_043736475.1 Paracoccaceae bacterium | reverse complement strand
GCGCCAAGCACGATCGGTCGGGAACTGGCGCGGGGGCGGCTGGGCGATGCGCCCTATGACCCGCAGGTGGCCCGCTCGGTTCAAGATGCGCGAAGGCTCTTGTGCAGGCCGCGCGCCAAGCTGGTTCAGTGCAGCCCGTTGCACGATTGGGTTCGCGGCAAACTGGTGCATCAGCGCTGGTCGCCCGAACAGATCGCGGCCAGACTGCGCGCCATGCATCATGGTGATCCCACCGCCCGCGTCAGCCATGAGACGATCCATGCCGCGATCTACGCGCAGCCCAGGGGCGCACTGAAGGCGGCGATGGTTCTCGCGCTGCGGCAAGCCAAACCGGCAAGGGGGCTCCAGCGCACGACCCTCGCAGGCAGCTCCATGGTCCCGGAATCACTGCGGATTATCCACCGCCCGGAGGAAATCGAGGCCCGCCTCATTCCCGGCCACTGTGGATTGAGGCGGTACCGTGGCCGCCGATGCGGCCGCGTAAGCCCGCCGAATGATTTGATCAAGGGTGCCTTCAACCGCTCCTCGGTCGGCACGCTGGTCGAGCGCAAGACCCGCTTCGTGGTTCTGTGCAAGATGGAAGGAAACACCGCCGCCGCACTGGAAGCCTTCAGCCGCCAGATGAAACATCTGCCACGCGACACTGCGCAAGAGCATGACCCCGGATCAGGTCCGGGGCAGGCTCTACGACCGCAGATCGGAGATGACTTGCCATCCGGAATTGGCGCGGCACCTGAAGATCGACATCTGGTTCTGTGATCCGCACGCGCCTTGGCAGCGCGGCTCCAACGAGAACACCAACGGCCTCTTGCGCCAGTTCATGCCCAAGGGCACCGACCTCAGCGATGCCTCGCAGACCTAGCTCAACGACGTCGCCTGAATGATGAATGGGCGACCACGAAAAACCCTCGGCTGGAAGCCCCCCGCCGAAGCCATGGCCGAAGAAATCAAGGCCTTCAGTTCAACCGTTGCACTTGTTATGCCGTCTGGCGACGCCGGCGGAGCCTGTAGAATGGCTGAATGTTGGGCTGCTGGCAGACCGGGCCAACAATCGCGGCCTGAAGGACTTTAACCATGAGGAGGCATTCATGACAGATGCATATGACTTCGACCTGATCGTCATCGGGGCTGGAACCGGCGGCAGCGGTGTTGCGCGGATGACGGCAGCAGCGGGTTGGAAAGTCGCCATCATAGACTGCCTGCCGTATGGCGGAACCTGTGCGCTGCGCGGTTGCGATCCAAAGAAAATGCTGGTCGCCGTGACCGAGGGCGTAAACTGGGCGGACAACATGAAGGGCAAGGGCCTAGAGGCTCAAACGTCAGTAAACTGGCCCGACATGATCGCCTTCAAACGCACATTCACCGACGTCATGCCGCCGCGGATCGAAGCAGGCCTCACGAAGGCAGGCATCACGACGCTGCACGGAGATGCGCGATTCACGGGCCCTGATACTCTCGAATTGAATGGAGAAAGCTTTCGCGCCAAGCATTTCCACATTGCCACGGGCGCGCGGCCGATGACACTGAATATACCCGGGGAAGAGTTTCTGACCATTAGCACCGAATTTCTGGAACTGGCCGAACGGCCAGACCGCATTGTTTTTGTCGGTGGCGGTTTCATCGCTATGGAGTTTTCTCATATCGCGAAACGGGCCGGTGCCAAGGCGGTGACCGTTCTGCAGAAAGCCACGCGGCCGCTTGGCAATTTCGATGCCGATCTCGTTGCCATGCTGGTCGAGGCCACCGTCGAACTGGGAATCGATGTCCGCACAGACGCCAAGGTCGTAAAGGTGGAAAAGCGCAGCGAGGGGTATGTCGTCTCCTATGAGACGCCAGCGGGTGTTGAGGTTGTGACATGCGATCTGGTGGTGCACGCCACGGGCCGGGTGCCCAATATCGAGCACTTGAATCTGGTCGCTGCCGGGGTAGAATCGGGCACCCGTGGCATCAAGGTCAATGCGGGTATGCGGACAACCAATGCGGCGATTTTCGCCGCCGGAGATTGCAGTGACAGCGGCCCCAACCTGACCCCGGTCTCTGCTTATGAGGGTCGTATCGCGGCCAAGAACCTGCTCGCCGGAATGGATGAACGTACCGCGTCCTACCCGCCAATTCCAAGCGTTGTTTTCACCCTTCCCCCGGTTGCGACGGTCGGCCTTTCTGAAGAAGCCGCAAAGGAGAAGGGCCTGAAATTCGACACTCATTTTGAGAAGACGTCAGGCTGGTATTCCTCGCTGCGAGTCGGCGCGAGATGGACAGGCTACAAGGTTCTTGTCGAGCAGGGGACCGGCGTCATCCTTGGCGCCCACCTGATCGGTCCAGGAGCCGAGGAGCAGATCAACCTGTTCGCAATGGCGATGGGTGCAGGGTTAACGGCCAACAAGATCAAGGGTATGATCTTTGCCTATCCCAGCTACGCCTCGGATATCGGCTCGATGGTTTAATACCAACGGCCCGGTGATCTGACTCTGGGGATTCCCAAGCGTCGAGAACTCTGAATCTATGTGCTTCCAACATGGGAGGCTACGATGTCTGGGATAGAGATCACGCGACGGGATTTGACGGCGGTGGATTTGCGCGCGGCGGCGGGGAAGAGCCGGGATGCCAAGGCGTCGCGCCGGATGCTGGCCTTGGCGCTGGTGCTGGAGGGGATGGACCGGCAGACGCTGCGGGGTGAGGAGGGTCAGGAAACTGTCCGGGTGTCGCGTTGTCCCTAATTACGGGAGTCTTCGCGTTGGCCGGTGTTTTTCCAATTTCGTTGACTTGAATTATGGGAATCAGGCGCGCCCTGCCCTGTGAATCGCGCTCTGTCTGCAGATGAAACGCCTTGCGACCTGCGATCGGCTATGGCGCCCACAGCGGCCAACAAATGCGGCTCGTTGCTGTAGGCTTTAAGCAGAGAGGCCTTGGCGAAATCGTCCACTTTGGCCCTGATCCGGGCCGCTTTGAGGAGTGGTTTCTTCTGGACCGCGCAGATTGCTGCGAGGCACGTGATCCGGACTTCTGGGTTGAAGCCCTGAAGGGCAGCAATGGACGACCCGCGAAATCTTGTGACCGCCACGGCGAAGGCGACACCGCGCATGGCGCGATGAATTTGGCGCACATTATTGTCCTTTACTGCCGCTTCGAGCAGGCGGGCACCAATGCGAGCGCGCCGAAGAGCCTTCGTTGAGGGGCTGATCATGTCCGGCCTTGGCATGGTCGGCTTTAGCCGGGTGCCGCACATCAAACAATCGAAGCTCCAAACTCGTCGCCAATGTTTAAGCGCAACACCGTGTACGGAACAGACGGGACACTTCTGGAACGGGAACTGCGCGGTCATTTCAGCTTCGAGTGGAGTTAATGCTGATATCGTCAGCGATTGCACCAGTTCAAAATCGGCGCGCGCCACGGCGGCAATTCTTTCGGCCGCAGACTCTTCGAGCCCGAAATCAAGCACGTCAACACACCGGCCGTCGATCCCGACATGTGCCAATAGGTCAACCAGATCACAATGATTGAAGTTTGCTAGCCGCGCTAGCCAGCCCGAAAGGAGCTCATCCGCGACAGGGACGACAATTTTTGGCAAAGGCCGTAGCGTCAAGAACCCGCCTGCTCAAGCCGCCGTTGCACCGGTGCGTAGCGCGACCAAAGGGGTGACCAATTCGCAACTGCATCATCGGAAATGCATTCCTCGCCAGAACGGATCGCGTCAATGGCCAGATCTTTGACCAAGGAGAAAACCCGCGACGTGACCCCGCCTGTCAAAGCAAGAATTTGCCGGAGGGATTTGACTTTTAGATTGGATTTCTTCTCAAGCGGCATGGCGGCGATAAGGGTCTGAATCATATTCGAAAACTCGGAATCGTCGCGCCAATTTGGCAAATGGTGTTCGTCGAGCCGTCGCGCGAGTTGCATATCACCGCGAATGGCATCTACCGCCTCACTGACCCCGAAGCAGACCAAAGAAACTTCGAGTTCATTGCTCAGATAACGCAGGACATTGAGGAAGCGCCGCTGCTCGCGATGCGTGCCAGCAAGGAGGTTGTGAACTTCATCAATCATGATCATGCGCAGGCCGAGGTCGCGCAGAAGGGCGATGACACGAACTTCAAGGGACGCGACGTTCTGCGACCTTACAGCAATCGCTGTGGCCGGTGCACCGACCGCTGCAAGGATATGAAGATAGAAGCGGCGCTCGTCCGGGGCCGGTGGCGCCTGCAAAAGCAAAAGCGGTGTATGGGTGACGCCTGCCACGGGGTCATATTCTGGGGCATATCTGCGCGACAGATTGCGTGCGATCATCGTCTTGCCGATACCTGAAGCACCATGGACCAGAAGGCCAGGCATCCTCGTTTGTCGCGGCGCCTCAATCAGGTTTTGCAACCTATCCAGAACTTGCTCTGCACGTGGAAATCCGATCCAGATGTCCGATTGGATGAGAGATATGCGACCATCTTGGCCAACCCCGTCCGCCATCACTTCACCACCTCTCCACCTTGTACAGCGGTCTCGATGTATCACCTGTGTCGACAGCGCGCAGCCCCTCTGACCGCCTTTCGGCCTGGTCCGCTGTCTTCAAAACTTCACGGCGTTCCCGCGAACGCCTTTCGGTCTTTGTCAGCGCCTGACTCCCGTCGGCGATCTGTCTTTGCAAATGGATAAGCTCGGCAAGGATAGTCTCGTCGAAATCTTCTTTGCCCTGTGCCAGCCGATATTGGCGTGCTTCGCGGTATTCCCACAACGACATTGGCGGCATCTCGAGGTTGCGGTAGCGCGCCTCAACGCAGCGTCCGGCTTCAAGTTCGACCCAGACCGAGGACAGGTCGCGGGGATCGTAGCGTACGACCGTCGTATCATCCTTACGGCCGATATACCCGGCCATAGTATCCGACCAATAACGGATCTTGAAAAGATGGACCCCGTCGCGCCGAATTTTACGGCGCTCGCTTGGCAAGAAGCTTACCCGAAACGCATCCATGTCGAACGGGATATCGCTGGCCATTTCGCCCGAAAGTGCGTCCCATTTTGACACTGGTGTACACCCGAGACTTGAATGGATGCTGTTGTTGTAACGGCAGATTTCCAGCGCGAACCAAACGTCAAATTCCGCCAGAGTCATGGCGGCCTTTCCTTCGGAATCATAGGTGCCTTTGGCCGCCACGGTAGATTGAGTCGTTCCCGGAAGAAGATGAACCGCCCCCATCATCGTGCCGATCAAACGTTCGATATGGCCGCCGAAATGGGGGCTCCCCGGAGGACGAAACGTAAGGTCGATCCCCCATTCAGCGCAGGATGCTTGAAAAGCGCGGGATCGAAAGTCGCTGCCATTGTCTACATGTATCTTGTGAGGTTTCCCCTGGGCAGGCCAAGGGGCCTTGGTCCCAATGTCTGCCAATAGATCGGCCTTTGGCGCCACTGCCCGTGTGAGGCAAAGCGCAATTGACAGGCGCGACGGCGCGTCAAGACCGACATAATATCCTGTAATCATCCGCGTCGCGATGTCGATCGCCAGCGTTACCCAAGGCCGGCCAATTGCTTTGCGCTCGAAACTATCCACGAGGATGACATCGGCAGATGTGTGGTCGATCTGCACGACCTCGAGGGGGCGTCCCGCATTATTGGCTCCTGTTACAGCAGCAAATTTGTGTCTCGCTGCTTTGGCACCGGATCGCGCCCTCAAGACTTCGCGCGCATCCATCGCATCAAGCCGTCGCTGGACAGTCCGACGCGCGGGTGGCGGCAGCCCTTCCATCTTACAAGCTACTCGAATTTCCGCGACCACGCGTGCCAAGCTTGCCCGTTCGCGCTTCAAGTAATAGAGACGGAGATGTTCTTCTATAAGTGCCTCGACGGTTGCCAATACCTGCGACAGCCCTTTCGGCCGTCCGCGCTGTCCGGGTGCGAGGGAACTCGCGCGGCCTTCGCCATCCAAAAATTTGCGCAGCAACCGCCAGACAGTGCTCGAACTAACGCCCAACTCCCACGCAGCATCTTTGACAGCAGCCGACTTCGAGCATTTTCCTTGCGCGACCGAGGCCTGCAAACTGCGCAAAACGGCGGCGCGGCGAGACCGCTCCGCGCTTTCGATTTGACCGAGTTCCAGCTCTGGATCTGCGGGGGCCTTCACCAAGAATACACGCGTCCACCTTATTCCAGAATTAGCGTCAAAACTCCCATGTTAAGGGTCAAAGTGGCACAATAAGGGTCAAAGGCCAAGCCTTGATTTTGCAGGATTCTTGACTCTCACTGTTAACGTCAACGCGACACCAATGATTCCGTTCTAACGAAAATCATCTGTTCCGCCACATCCTGAATCGCCCCTGCCCTGTCACCTCGCGGATCAGGCCGCGCGCTTCCATCCACGCGAAGTTGCGCTGGATGGCTGCGCGGCTGGCGCCGGTTAGGGCCTCGGCCATCGGGGCGGAGACCAGGGGCCATTCGGTCAGCACGGAGCGCAAGGCAGGTGGTGTTTTCCCTGAAAGCGGCGACATCTCAATTTCTGCCCGCGCCGTCCAAGCCTCGATATCGTCGAGGTGCCGCATCGCGGTCAGGCATGCCTTCTCCATCCCGTCGAGCCACCACGCCAGACGGTCAGCGGATGGGCCACCAGCGCGCAGCCCCCCTGCCCCGCCCATGGCCAGAGGCGCAAAGACCGCCCCCTTGCCCTCGCTTGCCGCGATCCGTGCGGCTGTGACCGCAGCTTCCATCCGGTCGCCATGTTGCCCGAGGCCCGCAAGGCTCCAGAGGTGGAAACCCATGCAGGCGCGAGTGATCGGGTGTAGATCGGCGGCTTGCGCCATCAGGTCCAGCCAACCGCCCGCGCGATTCGCGAAGGGCTCGGCTTCATCCGCCATGTTCTCGGGGTCGCGGCGGTTGAGGAAGGCGGACAGGTCCACCTCTGGACCAGGGCCGCCGTTCAGGCGGCGCACCGCCCATCCGACACGCGCAAACCCCCCGGTTTCATCCTGCACGCCAGACAGGCGCATCGAGATCCAGAGCGCCAGCCGATCCGGACGGAGGCGATTACCCACGAACCAGCTGAGCTCAGCTCCCTCGATCAGTGCGAGCCTGTGCCGCCAGCCTTCAGGCCCGCGCTTCAGCCGGTCGTCCAGCGCGCCGAGACGGCCGGCGACACGGGCAAGACGCGCTGCATGGCCCGCCTCTGCCTTCCGCCACTCGTCGAGAACAGCGGTCTCAAGCGGCTCTGCCCATGGCCGGGACGGCAGATCGTCCGGCTCTCCTTCCACCGGACCGGGCAGGAACCACAGATCGTCTTCGGACACCGGGTCGACCTCCTCGACGACGATGAGAGGATCATCAACAAGTCCATATTCATCAGGTGCTTGTGGCTTCATATGCGCAAAATACGATCATTTTGCATCTTACCCAAGGGTTTTTTGGGGGTTGTGCTGAGACACTTTTATAGCACGCGCGCGCGGTGGACTGCGAGGACTCTCTGATTGCGCTCAGCCCATGGAAACCAAGGCTATTTTGGTGAACTGCGCCACAGAGAACGCCCTTGCATCCGTTTACAAACGGTCGTTTACTCCTGACATCCGCATTTGAAAAAAGGCGCCCTGCCCCGTGCCACTCATCGGATACGCGTGTATTTCCACCGAAGATCAAACCGCCCTACCCCAGGTTCAGGAGCTGCGCACCGGAGGCTGCGTACAAATCGTGGAGGAACAAGCATCAGGCGGCAGTC
>JAYTCN010000385.1:0-7728 GCA_043736475.1 Paracoccaceae bacterium | reverse complement strand
CACCGGGAAGAAATCTCTGGAGAAATGGCTTGTAGGCCGCGATTCGGACAACGTTCTTGCGATTAAAGTGCGCTCCACTTTGCGGGTTGCGCCACTAGTTTCAGAAAACTGGCGTCTGAGCGGGCCGAACCAAGACAACATAGCAATCGTTTTACCAATATTGCGCGCTGCGTATGCTTCGTTGGTTGCGGCGGGTTCGCCAACCAATGAAGCGCAGGCCGCAGCCCGCGCCGCCGCCACCGCCGCCGAAGCCGCCGCCAACACCGGCTGGGGTGCCGCCGGCATTGCCGCCCAAGCGGTCGTATTTGCTGCCCGTGCTGCAGGTGATGTTGCCAGTGCCAACATGTCCGTCGCCGTCCGCGCTGCCGTGGCCGCGTCCGCCTTAACCGAATTCTGGAATGCTGTGAATGCGGATTGCTTGATCTTGGGTGACGGGGTTGGTGCCATGTCGATCTTGCGTTTGCCCTTATGGCATGGCGAGAGAGTGCCGGATGAAATCGATCGCACTTGGCACAACCTGCATTACTGGTTCAATATCAAACCAAATGTCTGGGGTTTCTGGCGCGACTGGTATCAAAAGGTGCTGGACGGGCAGTACCAGAACCCGGACCTGCTTTACGACATCGCCGTGCTGCCAAACAGCGATTGGGAGGCCGGACCGGCGGTGATCGCGGAGCGGATCGCGGGGCTGCAGGCGAAGTATTTGTCTGCCGCGACGCCTTTGGCGGAAGTGCTGCGGCTTCGCGAAAGTACCGGCTTGATCTACGCCGAGGCAGCGACGATGCCAGACGGAAATCCGCTGGACCAGTTGTTGGATATGATCCGCGATGCGCTGGCGGATGCGGTTGACCCTGCCGGAAATAAGCTTCGCGAGCATGATCCAACCACTGCGATCCTTCGACGATTGCTTGATAAATACAGCAGTGTGCCTTGGCGAGTACATCAGGACTGCATTCGCGCACTGGAGGCGTTGGAAAACGAGATCAAGGGTGGATCTCTGCCACGTGATGACACGCGAATTGAGGCGCTGCGTCGAACTCTTATTGATGTAGCGATCAGCATTCGCACAGCAATTCCTTCGGTGAAAACGCAATACGCGGCCGAGTTGCAGACGCGGTTCGAGGAGATGCCCCCGGAACGGAAGGCCGAGGTTCTGGACGGCGCAATTGCGTTGCCGAAAGTTTCCGAAGCGGAATTTGGGGAAGCGGTCTCTGAAGCGGGCAACACGGTTGGGGAAGCCAAAGATGCTGAAGGGCAGAAAGTGGCACTTTACAACCTTTCGCGCTGGTTGGGCAGCGGCTATGATTTGTTGAAGGCCGGGGGAAAATTCGCTGCCGAGAATGCTGCCAAGGGAGCCATAACGGCGACGATTGCTGTAGCGATCAATGCGCTGGCCTATTCTTATCGGATTGGACCCTATCAGGATGTGCCAGCGGTCGCGCGTGACACGGGGACCTCTGCCCAGTCGCAACCGTCCACACCGATTGAAACAACGAATGCGCAAGTCAGAATTCCGATAAAGAAAGACCTTCCGAAACCGGCTGACAACAATCCTAAACCGTCCGCCAAGTCAACTTTGCCGCCAGCAGAGCGACCGCGTACCCCGAAGGGTAAGGGCCGGTGAACTGATTGCCCAGTCGTTCTTGCGCCGGACCCCCGCCTGGGCGGGGGTGACAGCGCGATTGGTGCTAAAGTGTTTGGTCGCCCGTGATCTGAACGGAAGCAGGAAACGCTCCGGGGGAGCGTTTTCCCGTTCAGCCACGACGGTGCGGTGCGATGTTGCTGCACCCACAACGCGAGGGCAGCGCCTGCCTGGGCTGGTGCGAACGCACCTGCCGAGGGCAGGCAGGTGCGGCCCGGAATGCTTTGGCATCCCGCGCGGATTATTGGCCAATGACGGTGGCCAGCGGGGTCGATGGACCCCGCCGGATCAATGCAGTCATCCCCGCGCAGGCGGGCCTCAGACCACCACCACATCCAGCGGCGGGAAGCCGTTGAAGCCGACGGAGGAATAGGACGACGTATAGGCGCCGCAGCAGCGGATGATGATGCGGTCGCCGGATTTGAGCGCCAGCGGCAGTTGCACCGGGCGTTTCTCGTAAAGCACGTCGGCACTGTCGCACGACGGGCCGGCGAGGATGCAGGGGCCGGTGGCTGAACCGTCGTGCGGGGTGATGAACTGATAGCGGATCGCTTCGTCCATGGTTTCGGCCAGGCCGGAGAATTTGCCGATGTCGAGATAGACCCAGCGATGCAGATCGGTATTCGATTTGCTCGACACCAGCAGCACTTCGGCGGCAATCATGCCCGCCTCGGCGACGAGGCCGCGGCCAGGTTCCGCCATGATCCGGCGGACAGGACCGAAACGGGCGGTGACCTCGGCCATGACGGCGGCGGCATAGTCGGTCGGAGCCTGGATTTCCTCGCCGTAGAAGGCCGGGAAACCGCCGCCGATGTTCAGAAGGTCAAGGCCGAAACCCGCTGCTTGCGCCTCGTTCCAGATCGCCGCGACCTGATCGAGCGTGCCGTGCCACATGGCGGCTTTGCGGGTCTGGCTGCCGACGTGGAACGACAGGCCAACCGGGCGCAGGCCGTTCTGGCGGGCGAAATGCAAAAGCGCCAGCGATTTGTCGCGGGCGCAGCCGAATTTGCGGCTGAGCGGCCAGTCGGCCTGGGAGTTTTCGACCAGGACGCGGATATAGACTTCGGCGCCCGGCGCGTGGTCGGCGATCTTTTCCAGTTCTTCCTCGGCATCGGCGACGAACAGGCTGATACCGGCGTTCCAGGCAAAGGCGATGTCGGCGGGACGTTTGACGGTGTTGCCAAACGAGATGTCTTCCGGTGCCGCGCCAAGCGACAGGCACAGCTCGATTTCCCCGCGCGAGGCGGCGTCGAAATGCGACCCGGCCTGCACCAGGGTTTCGATGACGCGGCGATGCGGGTTGGCCTTGACGGCGTAATGAATGTCGGCATGGCCGAGGCCGGCTTTGAGCAGGCGGTATTGATTGGCGACGATGGCAGTGTCGAGCACCAAAGTCGGGCGGTCGAAGCTGTGCCCGGCGATGAAATCGCCGATGCGCGAGGTTTCGCCGACGGATACGAAATTGTTGCCGGAAACCCGGGATACAGCAGCTTTCATGGTCATCTCCAAGCAGACCCGGCCACAGAATGACCGCTCAGTTCCAAAAGGAGACGTTACCGTCGCTGCTTAAACACGCTGGGATCTCTCCCAAGGCCAGAGGCGCGTGCGTTGGCGTCTATGGCGCGGCATATGAGTCCGTTTGCTGAATCGCGCAAGAGGAAATGTCGTTCAAATTGTTTGTGACAATAATTTTTTTACCAGCGGGACGTGATTGTGTCCTGAGGGTCACGATTCTGCAATGAGCGCGCCGGAACGGGCGTAATCCGTGGCCGATCAAGGGGTTTGACATGCAGGCTCTGCACGCACAAAAGATGGATATCGTACCAGAGGTTGCGCCGATGTCTGAACTGACCACGATAGGCTTTGATGCCGACGACACACTTTGGCACCACGAAGTCTATTATCAGATGACCCAAGACCGGTTTGCCGAATTGTTGGCCGACCATGCGGGCAAAGACCATTTGTCAGACCGGTTGCTCGAAGCCGAACGCAGGAATATCGGCCAATACGGCTTTGGCGTCAAAGGCTTCACCCTGTCGATGATCGAAACGGCGATCGAGGTGACGCAGGCGCGGGTTCCTGCCGGGGTGATTTCCAAGATACTGGACGCCGGTCGCGACATGCTGGCCCATCCGATCCAGGCGCTGCCACAGGCGCGAGAGGCTCTGGCGACGCTGGCGGGACGCTACCAGCTGGTGTTGATCACCAAAGGCGATCTGTTCGATCAGGAACGCAAGCTGGCGCAATCGGGTTTGGGCGATTTTTTCGATGCCGTCGAGATTGTCAGCGGCAAAGACCGTGCAACCTACGAGCGCGTATTCGCTCGCCACGGCGATGGGCCGGAGCGGGCGATGATGGTGGGAGATTCGCTGAAATCGGACGTGATCCCGGCGCTGGCCGCGGGAAGCTGGGGCGTTCATGTGCCGCACACGGCGCGTTGGGCGCTCGACCATGCCGACGCGCCGGTGGATGCCGGGCGCTATCGGAAAATCGAGGATTTGTCCGGCCTGGCGGCGCTGATTTCAGCAATAGCCTAAGTCATTGAACGGCGCGTTCATTGTCCACGAACACGTCAACTGCCAGTTCGCCAGACTGTTCAAAGGTCAGTAACAGCGGAAAATTCGCGCCCTGCACCAGCGTTTCGCGCAGCCCCAAAAGCATGATGTGACTGCCGCCCCGCACCAGCGGCGTCGTGCTTTCGCCCGGAATTTCGAGGCCGTCCGGCAACGGGCGCATCGAGGCGACGCCGTCGGAAAAAACGTTGTCATGCAGCATGGCACTGCGCGCCACATCTGCGCGCACCGAAATCAGGCGGTCACCTTCGGATGCGGCATTCACGATGATCATGAAAATCGCACCCGAACGCGCCGTTGTGCGGGCATAGGCATCTTCGATGCGGATGTCCTGGCCAAGGGCCGGGCCCGCCAACATCAAGACACTGTAAATGACCGTCAGGCGCAACATGAAGGCGGGGCCCATAAATTCGGATATTCATGCCGGTTGTAACAGTCTTGCGGCAAATCGAAATGGCCTGAACCGGCGACCGTCGGCCATGCAACCGGAATTCCTGCTGGATCAGACGGTCGGCGTCAGTGCCCTGGCAACGTCTTTTTTGACTTTCAGCGCCTTCGGCGACAGGTCACGGTCA
This sequence comes from Paracoccaceae bacterium, assembly GCA_043736475.1. Classification (GTDB taxonomy): domain Bacteria; phylum Pseudomonadota; class Alphaproteobacteria; order Rhodobacterales; family Rhodobacteraceae; genus JANMOK01. Next base: position 2,938 of record JAYTCN010000385.1, on the reverse strand, counting down.
AGCGATTTCGCCAAAAAGGCGTCAAGACCGCCGCGGTGATCGACGGTACGCAGGGCATCCGCAGAAACCCGGAACTGGAACGACCGGCCCAAGATATCGCTGATCAGGGTGATGTCGTTCAGGTTGGGCAGAAACCGCCGCCGGGTACGGTTCTTGGCATGGCTGACATTGTTGCCGGACATAACGCCCTTGCCGGTAAGTTCACAGCGACGCGACATATCATCAGTCCTTGGTTTGGTCCCCGGTCCGAATGGCCGGCGCGCCCACACAGGACGCCACGAAATTCGAAGCCGCCTTCTACGCGCGGGGGTATGGGCCGTCAAGGGCCCTAGTCAACCAGAACCACCGCGAAACCGTCCCAGCCTTTCATGCCAACGGTTTGCAGCGCCGACGCGGTTAGCCGCGGGTTTTCGGCGACCATATCGAGGAATTTGCGAACGCCGACGACGTCGGGCACGGTGCTGAGCGGATTGGTGACCTCGCCCTCGCGCACCACATTATCGGCGATAATGACGGTACCCGCGCGCGAAAGCTGCAAGGACCAGTCCAGGTAGGCCGGCATATTGGCTTTGTCGGCGTCGATGAAAATCAGATCAAACGGGCCGATGCCCTGTTGCAGCAGCTGTGGCAAAGTCGTCAGTGCCGCTCCGGTCAGGACGACAACATTGTCAGAAAACCCGGCTCGCGCCAGATTGTTGCGGGCGACTTCCGCGTGGTGGGGGTCGAACTCCAGGCTGATCAGACGGCCTTTGGCCGGTAGCGCCCGCGCCAGCCAGATGGTGCTGTAGCCGCCCAAAGTGCCGATTTCCAGAATCCGGGCCGCACCGGCGATCCTGGCCAGCATGTTGAGAAACTGACCCTGCAGCGGCGAAACGTCGATCGCGGGCAGCCCGGCGACCTTGTTCGTATGCAGAACTGTCTCGAAAATCGGGTCGTCATGCAACAACTTGCTGCCGAGATAGGTGTCAACGTCCGACCAGTCCATCCGCGTCATTTTCAGGCTTTCGTTTGGAATTTTGCGGTCAGACTAGCCTCCGCCCCCGCATGTTGGCAGGCTAACGGTTGCCAAAGCCGCCGACAAGAGATTGAAGGGCTGTCATGCGGGTTGAAGACAATGATTTGCCGATTTGTGTGGCGTTGCCGCAGCTTGGTCGCGCCATGCGCGAGACCGGGATCGCCGTCCTGCAAGCACCGCCAGGTGCCGGCAAGACCTCGCTGGTGCCGCTGTATTTGCTGGAGCAAGGCATTGTCGTCGGGCGGACCCTGATGCTGGAGCCGCGCCGGATGGCGGCGCGGGCTGCCGCCGAACGCATGGCGATCTTGCACGGGTCACCCCTGGCCGAGATCATCGGATATCGTGTCCGCGGTGACAGCAGAGTCAGTAAAACCGCGCGAATTGAAGTGGTTACCGAAGGAATCCTGACCCGGATGATCCAGGCCGATCCCGGGATGTCGGGTGTCGGGTGCATCATTTTCGACGAGTTCCACGAACGTTCGCTGCATGCCGATCTCGGATTGGCCCTGTGTCTGGAAATCCGCGCCGCGCTGCGACCCGACCTGAAACTGATTGTCATGTCGGCAACGTTGGACGCCGGTCCGGTGGCGGCCCTGATGGGGGATGCACCGGTCATTACCGCGCAAGGCCGAAGTTTCGCCGTGGAGACGCGCTGGCTGGATCGTCCCGGCGACAGGTTCCGTTTCGAGGAGTCATTGGCGACGCTGGTTCGCCAGGCGCTGGCGCAGACCGATGGCGGTATTCTGGCTTTTCTGCCGGGCGAAAGCGAAATCAGGCGGGTCGAGGCGCGGCTGCGCGATTGCGCGGCCGAAGTTTTGCCGCTGTTTGGTGCCCTGGCCTTTGAAAAGCAGCGCGCGGCACTGGTCCCCGGCAAACAGCGACGGGTGGTTTTGGCGACGTCGATCGCTGAAACTTCGCTGACGCTGCCGGGGATACATGTGGTGGTTGACGGCGGATTGGCGCGCCGCGCCCGGTTTGATCCGGGCTCGGGGATGGCGCAACTGGTGACCGAACGGGTGACACGGGCCGAAGCCGAGCAACGGCGTGGACGGGCGGGCAGGGTGGCGCCCGGCGTCTGTTATCGGATGTGGACCAAAGCCGAAGAGGGCGGGATGCTGGCGTTCCCGCAACCCGAGATTGCCGCCGCTGATCTGGCGCCTTTGGCGCTGGAATTGGCCTTGTGGGGCAGCGACGATCTGCCGTTTCTGACCCGACCGCCGCTGCCGATGCTGAACGCAGCCCGGGAATTGCTGGCCCAAATGGCGGCCTTGCAGGACGGGCGCGTTACCGGGCATGGCCGCGCGCTGGCTGTTTTGCCGGTCCATCCGCGTCTGGGCCATATGATGTTGGCCGGTGGCGGGGCGCGGTCAGCCAGATTGGCGGCGATTTTGGAGGACCGCGACCTTTTGCGCCGCGAGGAAGCGCCGGGCGCGGATTTGGCGCTTCGCATGGCGGCGCTGCAGGATCCCGGCAAGTTTGAAACGGAGCATTCCTTGCGGATCGATCGCGCGGTCCTTGCGCGGGTCACCGATGAATGCAAGCGACTGCAAAAATTTGTCGGCCCTGATCGCGGTCTGTCGGATGGCGCGTTGTTGGCCCTGGCCTATCCCGACCGTATCGGCCAACGCCGTAATGGCGCAACCGGACGTTACCTTTTGAGCAATGGCAAAGGCGCGATCGTTGATGCCCGCGACAATCTGGGCCGGGTGCCGTTTCTGGTGGCGGCGAACCTCGATGGCGACGGGCGCGAGGCGAAGCTGCGATTGGGGCTGGCCCTGGACAGAAGCGAAATCCGCGCGCTGGCAGGCGAACGGATTGTGCTCAGACGCCGGTGTGAATGGTCAAGACGCCAGCGATCGGTGACGGCCACCGAATCCAGCACCCTTGGGGCTCTGGTGCTTGAAGAAAAACCGTGGACAGAAG
>JAYTCN010000384.1:0-3285 GCA_043736475.1 Paracoccaceae bacterium | reverse complement strand
ATGGTCCAAAAGCAGGTTCGCTGCGTCATCCCAGCGATCCTTCCTGATCCGCCACAGAAAGCGTTCATAGGCGAGGCCGGGGGTTTCCTGTAAATCGGCAGGCAAAGCGTTTATCAGATCGGTCACGCCGCCGGCATCACGTCGCAACGCAATACGGACACGCGCCAGAGCAGTTGTCTGTGGCCCGACGAGGGGCAGCATCCGTTCAGCCTGTTCGGTCTCGCCGCGCCAGAGCAGGTTGTCGAGCCGCGTTGCATGCAGCGATTCAAGCACCCCGGCGTAGCTGTCGGTCAACAGCGCCTGTTCCTTGCGGGTCAAGTCAAGGTCGGTCCATGCCCGGATGACCTCACTGCGGCCCTCAGCGACCCGCCCAAGGGCGGTAAGCGCTTTTGCCAGGTGCAGGGCACCGGTTCCGGTTTGGGGTGCCAGCGCGGCAAAATACGCGGTCACCTCGTTGGGATCCAGTCCGGGCGGCATTGCTTGCTCGCCTGACTTTTGCAGCAAAGGCAAACCCGGCCAATCGCCGTAGGTCGCGAGGAACGCCTGATACTCGCGGAAAGAACCGCCGCCTTTGCGCAACCGCGCCCAATCGACGATCGCCAGGGCCACGACATCACCGGTGCTTGCGGCGATGGCGCGGGCTGTGCCCCAATCCTCGACGGCCACCGCTTCCATCGCAACAGCCAGGCGTTCACCCGCCGTTTCCGGCGATTGCGCAAAAGCCGGGCGGCCGCAAAACAGCAGAATCAGCGCCAGCAGGCGAAGGACCGGGACGTGCATCTTGCCTCAAATCGTTTGGTGTTTCGCGCCAGGATAGCAGGGAACCGCCACTGCGTCTGCCCCGCCTTCTTGCGGGGGCCGGAAATTGCCACTAGGGTCGCGCCGCTCCGGTATTGCAGCATTCACGACAGGAGAAAGCCCATGTTTCGCGGTTCCATTCCAGCCCTTGTCACCCCGTTTGCCGATGGCAAAGTGGATGTGAAGTCGCTGAAGGATCTGGTGGACTGGCATGTCGCCGAAGGCAGCAGCGGGATCGTGGCCGTCGGCACCACCGGCGAAAGCCCGACCCTGAGCCACGATGAGCACCGGCAGGTCGTCAGGATCGTCGTGGAAACTGCCGCCGGACGCATTCCGGTGATTGCCGGTGCCGGGTCGAACAACACGGTCGAATCGATTGCGCTGATTCAGTTCGCTGAAAGCGTCGGTGCCGATGCCGCCTTGGTGGTGACGCCTTACTACAACAAGCCGACCCAGCGCGGGCTGATTGCCCATTACGCAGCGGTGCATGATGCCTGCGACCTGCCGATCATCATCTATAATATTCCCGGCCGTTCGGCGGTCGATATGCTGCCCGCGACCATGGGTGAACTGGCGAAACTGCCGCGGATCATCGGGGTCAAGGATTCGACCGGCGATGTAACCAGGGTCAGCGATCAGCGAATGGCTTGCGGCCCCGATTTCATCCAGCTTTCCGGCGAAGACGCGATGGCGCTGGCCTTCAACGCCCACGGTGGCGTTGGCTGCATCTCGGTCACCGCCAACGTGGCGCCACGACTTTGCGCGGCGTTTCAGGAAGCCATGCTGGAGGGCGATTTTGCCCTGGCTCTGGCGTTTCAGGACCGGCTGATGCCGCTGCATCGGGCGATCTTTCTCGAACCCGGCGTGGTTGGATCGAAGCATGGCCTCTCGGTTCTGGGTCGCTGTAAACCGGACGTCCGCTCGCCTTTGACCGAGGCCTTGCCCGCGACCAGGGCCGCAATCGAAGCGGCGATGCGGGCGGCGGGACTGCTGAACTAGGATTGCGGCGTGACCGGCCAATTACGATGGCTTTCAGTTTGGGAGGGCCGATGAAACAAACACTTTTGCTGGCGCTACTTCATTCGGCAATGCTGTCCCCGGCCGTCGCCGGTGATTTCGGCCTTGCCGTCGATTCGATGCTGCAGTCGCGGTCGATGGCCTTGTTTGGAATCGTGCAGCCGCTGCAAGAATCTGCCGCGGAATCGGTGCTGCGCGGTTATCGCACGCCGTCGGACACACCCGACGATCTGCTGGCATTGGCGGCCGGGTTGAAAGCCACTTTCCTGACCCGCGATGCTGCCGACCTCTGGGACCAGATGGCGTTCTTCCCGCCCGGCAGCCCGACCCACCTGATCGCCTGCGTCGAAAGCGGGCGGCTGGAACATCCGTCCGGCAAACTGAACCCTGGCGTCCAGCGGATTGCGCTGGCGGGAGGGCCGGTGGAGACAATCGTTCGTGGTACCGACGCCTGTGACGGCATCCGCACCACGCCCTGGGGCACGATTCTGCTCAGCGAGGAGGCCGGTGCCGGTGCCGCCTACGAACTGCTCGACCCGCTGGCCAAGGGCGAGATCATTGTTCTCGAACGCGACACCGGTGAAACCAGCGACCCGGCGCGGCTGGTCAAGCGAACGGCCTTGCCAGTCATGCATTGGGAAGGGCTGGCGATCCTGCCCAGCGGTGTCATCTACGCCGGCGACGAACTGCGCCCCGGAGCGGCTGCAGACGATGCCGATGGCGGCGCTTTATTCAAATTCGTGCCTGAAATCGCCTATTCCGGCGGCCCGTTGGCCAATTTGTCCGACTCACCGCTGGCGGCAGGGACGGTCTATGCGCTGCGGGTTTCCTGCCGTGCCGACCGCGTCCAGTTTGGCCAGGGTTGCGAAACCGGCATGGCTGGATGGGTCGAGGTTGACGCCGCACGTGCCCGCAAGGACGCCGATGCCGCGGGCGCAACCGGATTCTACCGCCCGGAAGACTTGCAGCAAGACCCGGCCTACCCCGGCCCCGCCGTGCGGCTGTGCTTCAGCGCCAGCGGCAATGCCCGTTCGCATTCCTTCGGCGAGGTGATCTGCGTTGTCGACCGCGATCCCATGGCGACGCCGCAGCCGGACCGTCTCGGCGGCACCGAATTCAGCACCGAAGTATCGCGGTTCATCGAGGGCGACGCCGATTTCAACTCGTTCGACAACCTCGATTTCCAGCCCGGCACCGGCAACCTCTATGTGATCGAGGACCATCCGAACGGCGACATTTTCGCCTGCCTGCCCGATGGCGCCGACCGCGATCTGAAAACCGACGGCTGCATTCGGGTGCTGTCGGTGAAAGATTCGAGCGCCGAGCCGACCGGCTTCATCTTCGCGCCTGATGGCATGACCGCCTATCTGTCGATCCAGCATTCGGACGATTCGGCGATGCCTTTGGTCGACGATTACCCGACCGACGATGTGCTGGTCATCAGCGGATTTGCGACTGTAGTGCCGTGAG
>JAYTCN010000383.1:0-3286 GCA_043736475.1 Paracoccaceae bacterium | reverse complement strand
TTGCGCGGTGTTTGCGACACTGGACCCTTCGCCACCTGCCTTGTATAAGGCGCGTCATGCAGGTTCGTTTCATACCCCTTGCCCGAATTATACGCCCGGCGGTCTGACACCAGACGCGCCGGTTCCGGGTGAATGTCACCCAGATGACCCCCTCAAATTTCAGTCTCAAGGACCCGCATCCGATGTGCGCCGATACGCCAAGCCATGATTTGCCCGCCAACGACTTGCCCGACTACCGCGACACCGTGTTTTTGCCGGAAACTGAGTTTCCGATGCGGGCGGGGTTGCCTGCGCGTGAACCGGATTGGTTGGCGCGGTGGCAAGAAATCGGGGTTTATGACCGGTTGCGGGAAAAGGCGGGCGCGCGCGTGCCGTTCACCCTGCATGACGGCCCGCCCTATGCCAATGGGCATTTGCACATCGGCCATGCGCTGAACAAGGTGTTGAAGGATATGGTTGTCCGCTCGCAACAGATGATGGGCCGCGATGCCCGTTATGTGCCGGGCTGGGATTGCCACGGGCTGCCGATTGAATGGAAGATCGAGGAACAATACCGCGCGCGGGGCGAAGATAAAGACGCCGTCGATAAGGTGGCCTTCCGTCAGGAATGCCGCAAATTTGCCGAGGGCTGGGTCGATATCCAGCGCGAGGAATTCAAGCGGCTGGGTGTCACCGGCAACTGGGCCGATCCTTACAAGACCATGGATTACCACGCCGAAGCGGTGATCGCGGCTGAGTTCATGCAGTTCCTGATGAATGGCTCGGTGTATCAGGGCAGCAAACCGGTGATGTGGTCGCCGGTGGAAAAGACCGCACTGGCCGAGGCGGAGGTCGAGTATCACGACCATACCAGCCATCAGGTTTGGGTGCGGTTTGGGGTGATTGATGTTGGTGATGACACTTTTGCACAAGGTGTCGCCGCATTGGATACGATGCCGTTCGATCAAGTTAATACCGAAGAAAGTCGCAAGAATCTTGTTGGCGCAAGTGTTGTAATCTGGACTACGACACCTTGGACAATTCCGCAAAACCGCGCGGTTGCGCATGGGCACTTCAATGGCATTGAATATAGCCTATACACGGTTTTGGCGGTTGGCGAGGGAAGCGCCGTAAAGGTTGGTGAGCGTATTATCGTCGCGGAAAAGCTTTCCGAGTTGGTGAAATCAGCAGCCAAGATCGAGGAATGGGAAGGCCGTCGCCCGGTATCTGGCGATGCACTTAATTCAATGACTCTCGCCCACCCCTTCCGTGGCATCGAAGGCGGCAATGGCGAATGGGATTACGATGTCCCCATGCTCCCCGGTGATCACGTCACCGATGATGCGGGCACGGGCTTTGTCCATACCGCCCCCAGCCACGGCGATGATGACTATCAGCTTGGGCTGAAGTTCAAGCTGCCGATGACCTATAACGTCGAACCCGACGGCTCCTATCGCGACTCGCTCCCCCTGTTCGGTGGCCAACACATCATCCTGCCGGACGGCAAGGAAGGTCCGGCCAATGTGTCGGTGATCAAGCAGCTGGCCTATGCGGGCGCGCTGTTTGCCAAGGGCAAGTTGAAGCATTCCTACCCGCATTCGTGGCGGTCCAAAGCCCCGGTGATCTACCGCAACACGCCGCAGTGGTTTGTGGCGATTGATAAGACGCTGGATGATGGCATGGGAACGTATGGCAATACGATCCGCCAGCGGGCGCTGACCTCGATTGATACCCTGGTCGATTGGACGCCAAAAACCGGGCGCAACCGGCTGTATTCGATGATCGAGGCGCGGCCGGATTGGGTGCTGAGCAGGCAACGCGCCTGGGGTGTGCCGTTGACCTGTTTTGTGAAAAAAGGTGCCCGTCCGACCGACCCGGATTTCCTGTTGCGCAATGAGGCTGTCAACGCCCGCATCATTGCGGCGTTCGAGGCGGACGGCGCAGATGTTTGGTATGTGGCTGGGTTCAAAGAAAAGGTCCTGTCCGGCATCGTCGATCCAGAGGCCTATGATCAGATTTTTGATGTGCTGGATGTGTGGTTTGATTCAGGGTCCACCCATGCCTTTGTGCTGCGTGACCGGGCGGATGGGTCTGTGGATGGTTTGGCCGATCTCTATCTGGAAGGCACCGATCAACACCGGGGCTGGTTCCATTCGTCGATGCTGCAGGCTTGCGGCACCAAGGGGCGGGCGCCCTATCGGGCCGTGTTGACGCACGGCTTTACGCTGGATGACAAGGGCATGAAGATGTCCAAAAGCCTTGGCAACACCATCGCCCCGCAAGACGTGATCGACGAATATGGCGCGGATATTCTGCGGCTTTGGGTGGCGCAAAGCGATTACACGATTGATCAGCGCATCGGCCGCGAAATCCTGAAAGGGGCGGCTGACAGTTACCGCCGCCTGCGCAATACGATGCGGTTTTTACTGGGGAACCTGGCCGGGTTCAACGACGCCGAAAAGGTTGATACGGCGGATATGCCAGAGCTGGAGCGGTGGATTTTGCACCGTCTGGCGGAACTGGACGCTGAGGTGCGCAAGGGCTATGGATCTTACGATTTCCAAGGCGTGTTCCAAAAGCTGTTCGCGTTCGCGACGACGGATTTGTCGGCGGTGTATTTCGATATCCGCAAGGATAGCCTCTATTGCGATGCCCCCGGCAGCCTGCGCCGCCGCGCCGCGCGCACGGTTCTGGATATTGCGTTCCACCGGTTGACGACGTGGTTGGCACCGATTTTGGTGTTCACCATGGAGGAGGTTTGGCTGTGCCGGTTTGATGCGCCCGGATCATCGGTGCATTTGCAGGATATGCCGGAAACGCCGGTCGCGTGGCTTGATGCAGGTTTGGCCGCGAAATGGGCCAGCATCCGGCAGGTGCGGCGCGTGGTGACGGCGGCGTTGGAAGTGCAGCGCACCGCCAAGGTGATTGGCGCGTCATTGGAGGCGGCACCTGTGGTGCATGTGGACGATGCGGGTGTGCTGAGCGCGCTGCGGTCGGTCGATTTCGCCAACCTGTGCATCACATCGGGGCTGCAACTGACCGCCGATCCGGCCCCGGATGAGGCGTTCCGTCTGGGCGATGTGCCGGGTGTGGGTGTGGTGTTCGAACTGGCCGATGGCGTGAAGTGCCAACGCTGCTGGCAGATTCTGCCCGATGTCGGCAGCCATAAGCACCCGCAGACTTGTGCGCGCTGCAATGCGGCCTTGGGTTAGGGGCTGTTGACGTTCGGGATTCCCAAATCAGCTGACTTCTGATTCAAGGTTGCAAACAGAGGAGAGCAGCCTTGACGCGCAGAGTTTTGAACGAT
>JAYTCN010000382.1:0-7749 GCA_043736475.1 Paracoccaceae bacterium | reverse complement strand
GGCCCTGGGTTTGACGGGGGCTGCGGCCGGATCGGTGGCGACCAATATCGGCATGGCGGTCGTCCTGGTCTTTTATGGGGCGCGGAAGCGGGCTTTGCGGAAATACGCAATTCTGGCGAATTTTCATCGACCCGACTGGCGTGCCATGGCGGGTTTGCTGAAACTTGGAATTCCCATCGGACTGACGATTCTGGCCGAAGTCGGCATGTTCAACGGCGCCACCATCCTGATGGGATGGCAGGGAATCGTGCCCCTGGCCGCGCATGGAATTGTCCTGCAAATCGCCTCGCTGACCTTCATGCTGCCCTTTGGATTGTCGCAGGCCGCCACGGTCCGGGTTGGTCAAGCCGTTGGCAGGGCTGATATTTTGGGCGTCGAACGGGCGGCTTTGACGGCTTTGGCGCTGGGTTCTGGCGTTGGCGTGACCATTGCCTTGGTCTTCTGGATCGTTCCGGCATCGCTGATCTGGCCGTTTCTCGACCGCTCCGACCCCGAAGCCCTGAAAATCATCGCTTACGGGGTACCATTGTTGGGAATTGCCGCGGCTTTTCAGATTTTTGACTCGACCCAAGTGACCTCGGCAGCGCTTTTGCGGGGGATCAAGGACGTGCGGATTCCGATGTGGCTGGCCATTTTTTCCTATTGGGGCATCGGTTTTCCGCTGGGCTATTTCCTGTCGGTTCAAACCGGATATGGCGGCTTTGGGGTGTGGATCGGCCTGGCAGCCGGATTGGCCGTTGCCGCCGGGCTGCTGACCTGGCGGTTCTTTCACAAGCGGGAAATGTGGCTGACGAACTGAATTTCACCCGTGAAATTCCGCGTAAGGTATTGAAAATATTCACTTAAATTTTTTGGGTGGTTGCGAGGACTTTTTCGACCGGACGAGCGCAGCCGGGACCGTTATTGCGGCTGAAACCGGCAAAGTTATCCACAGGTGGCAAAGTTATCCACAGATTGATTACCGCGGGTCGCGGATGCAGGATGCGGCGCGGATGACCCGGTCGCCGCACCGGCGGCGGGTTGCGGTGCTCGTGCTCGGCCTCGGCCAGGATTGGCTCGATGATTTCCCATTGCCGCTCCGGCGTATGGTCTTTGCTTTGGTCGAGCGCGGTGCGGATAAGATCGCCAAAATTCATCCGGAGCGCGGCGCCGATCCGCAAAGACTGGCGCAGGCTGAGCCATTCGGCGGCTTTCAAATGACCATCGAGTTCGAGGCTGAGCTCGGCCAGCGCCCGGATACGGCTGCGTTTGGTGGCGTTTGCTGCCGGATACAGACCGTCGATCGCGGCATCGATCGTGGCAAAAATCCCTTTCTCGACCGCAACGACGGCGATCCGCCCGCGTTCATAGGGCGATATTTCGGCCCGTACCGAATTTTCTTCGACCATCGCGGCATAAGCGGCGGCAATGCTTTCAGGGTGGCGGATTATGGCGGGAATTTCGGCGAAATTGGCAAACCCCATGGTGACGGCCAAGTCGCGGAACACCGCCAGGCGGCGGAACCCGGAAATGAGCGCGTAACCGGCTTTTCCAGAAGGGCTTTCCAGCTCGAACACTTCGACCGGCATGCGCAGCCCGTGCGCGAGAATCGAGTTCTGCAATTCCTGCATCGCCACGGGGTTGGCGCCGACACGGTCGCGGTTCAGCGCCTCGGCGTCGATCTGGACCAGGGGGATGAGCTCGATGGTGTCGGGTTGCATGGGCGGCTCCTGCGGCATGAGGATCGGAGCGGATCGCTGCCGGAGAATGATTAAGGATGCGTTGGGCGAGCGGTCGCTGCCCGCGGATTTGCGCAACGCTTTGGCGGGCGATCGGGGCTAGACCAGTTCAGGCGATGACAGAATGGCCCGAACTGGTCTAACCATTTGTTTTCACGCAAATCGGGCGGGAAAACCGGTTCCCACTTTTCCCTGATTTGCTTCAAAAAGCGTCCAACGCGCCTTTGCTGCCGGATCAATCACCGGGTGGGTTTTGCGTGGCCCCATGGTTCACCATGAAACGATCGGGAGACAATCACCCGCGCGCCCGTGGATGCGCCATGGCGTAAACCTCCATCAACCGGGCCTGATCGACCGAGGTGTAGATCTGGGTCGAGGACAGCGAGGCGTGGCCGAGCAGTTCCTGGATGGTGCGCAGGTCGCCGCCGGCCTCCAAAAGATGGGTGGCGAAGGAGTGGCGCAGGGCGTGCGGGGTGGCGGTGGCGGGCAGGCCGAGTTGGATCCGGGCGGATTCGGTGACTTTCTGGATCGCGCGCTGGTTCAAAGGGCCGCCGCGCGCGCCCAAGAACAGCGCATCGCCGGGCATTTGCGGATGCGGGCAGATGGCAAGGTAGGCAGCAACCGCTTGCCGCGCGACCGGCAGAACCGGCACCAGCCGTTGCTTGCCGCCCTTGCCGGTGACGCGCAGCACCTCGGGCAGTGGCGCGTCGGCGAAAGTCAGCGCCAGCGCCTCGGAAACCCGCAGGCCCGAACCATAGAGCAGGGTCAGAACGGCGGTGTCGCGGGCTGCCTGCCAAGCGGAGGCATGCTGGAACCCGGCCTGGGCGATCAGCGCTATGGCGGCGTCTTTGGCGACAGGCCGGGGCAATCGTGGCTTCAGCTGCGGGCCGCGCATGGCCAGGGGGGCAGTGATTTCAGCGTCGCTGCTGTCGGCGAGCCAGCGGTAAAAGCCTTTGACGGCGGAGAGCGCGCGCGCCAGCGAGCGGGCGGCAAGGCCGCGCCGGCGTTCGTGGGCGAGCCAGGCGCGCATGTCGGCGGTTTCGGTATGGGTGAGAATATTCAGGCTGAGCCGGCCGCCGTGATGGCCGGCGAGAAAGCCAAGAAAACCGGACACATCGCGGCGATAGGCGATGATGGTCCTGGCGCTGGCGTTTTTCCGGCCGCGAAGATCGGCGAGCCAGCGCTCGGCAAGGTCGGCAGCCTGGTCGCTGCCGACGGTCACGCCAGCCAGCGGCGCAATGTCCGTTCGAACACGCCGCCAAAAAAGCCGAGCAGGTCGGTGCCCTGGTCGGGGTGGAACCGGTGCGGGTCTTCGGCCCCGAACACCAGCATCGCCGGGCGCTTGCCGTCGCCCATGTCGAGTTTGATCAGCGCCTCGGACTGGACCCAGTTCACATCATGGCCATAGATCAGGTCGCCATGCGGCGAGGATTGCCGCAGGGTGATCTTGCGGGCGGCGGTCTGGCGGTTGTCGGAAATGTAGCGGTCGATGCCGCCAGGACGCAGGGCGACGACCAGCGACTTGAGATCACCGTCGGGACCAAGCGCCTGTCCGGGCGTGGCCGCGGGCGATTCGAGACAGACGCGGATGACGTCGATCGACAGCGTTGTCGCCACTTCACGGCCAAGCGCGGCAAGGAAGCCGTCGAAATCGCCGGGTTCGAGAATGGCCAGAACGGCGCGGTGGACCTGATTGGTGCCGGCCAGATTTTCATAGGCAGCCGCGATAACATTGCGATGGGTATCTTCCAGCCGGTCGAGACGCTCCTCGAGGCGGTCGACCATGACGCCGCGCAGATCGACAACCTTGCGGTCATCGCGCTGCGGGCGGCCCTTGGCGTTGATCAAGGCTGACATCACGTCACGATCTTCGAGGATCATGCCGGGATCGGTCAGGATCTGGCCGCGAAAATTGCGCAGGGTTTCTTCTTCACTCATCATTTTACTGCCTACCTTACTTCCCCACCAGGTTTCAGGACAAAAGCGTGTTCAGGCACGGGTTACAGCGGCAACAGGCACTAAATCTTCTGGCCGGTCTTGGCCCAGTCTTTCAGGAATGCATCCAGACCCTTGTCGGTCAGCGGATGGTCGGCGAGTTTCTTCAGCACCGAATACGGGGCGGTGACGATATCGGCGCCGATCATGGCGGCTTCGGTCACATGGTTGACGGTGCGCACCGACGCGGTCAGGATTTGGGTCTTGAAATCGTAGTTGTCGTAGATATGGCGAATGTCGGAGATCAGTTCCATCCCGTCCATATTGATGTCATCAAGGCGGCCGACGAACGGGCTGATGAAAGTCGCCCCCGCCTTGGCGGCGAGCAGGGCCTGGTTGGCCGAGAAACAGAGGGTGACGTTGACCATATTGCCTTCTCCCGTCAGAACCTTGCAGGCCTTGAGGCCGGCCCAGGTCAACGGAACCTTCACCGCTATATTGCTGGCAATTTTGGCAAGTTTACGGCCTTCGGCGACCATTTCGTCAAAATTTGTCGCCACGGTCTCGGCGCTGACCGGTCCTTTGACGATCGAGCATATCTCTTTGGTGACCTCGATTATGTCGCGGCCGGATTTAAGGATCAGGGAAGGATTGGTGGTAACGCCGTCGAGCAGACCCATGTCGTTCAGTTCACGGATTTCGGAAATTTCGGCGGTATCAACAAAAAACTTCATGGCACTGCTCTTGGCTGGATGGTGGAGGGACGGGGGTCATTTGCGTGCGGACCATAGCGAAAGGATTCGCCCTAGGGAACACCCGATTGCCGGGCGCGGTGATTATGCCTGAAAGTCGCAGATTCGTTAAGGATGAACTGGTGGCGGTGCTGACGACCGAACCGCTGGACCGGTTCCTCGATTACCGCGCCCCGGAAGCGGGCGTCTCGGCGGGATCGTTTGTGGCGGTGCCGCTGGGACCGCGGCTGGTGTTCGGGCTGGTCTGGGGGCCGGGCGAGGGCGGTTTTGACCCGGCAAGGATCCGGGCCGTCAACCGGGTGCTGGACCTGCCGGTGATGGCCGCGGCAATGCGGCAGTTCTTGCTGAAGGCGGGCGAATATACGCTGACGCCGCTGGCGGTGATGCTGCGGCTGGCCACACGGGTGCCCGGGCTGGGCGAACCTGCGGGCAGCCGCAAGCTGTTGCGCCGCGGTTCGGCCGAGCCGGAGCGGCTGTCCCCGGCGCGGGCACGGGTGCTGGCGGTGCTGGCCGATTATGGCGGGCTGGGGTTCGCGGCGGGCGAACTGGCGGCGATGGCAGGGGTATCGGCATCGGTGGTCAGGGGGCTGGTGGCCTGCGGCGCGGTGATCGAGGAACGGGTGACGCGCGAGTTGGCTTATCCGGGGCTGGATACAGGGCCGGGGTCGATGACCTTGTCGGCCGAGCAGGTGGCGGCCTCGGCCAGGCTGCGGGCGCGGGTCACGGGTGGCGGCTATTCGACGACCCTGCTGCAGGGGGTGACCGGATCGGGCAAGACCGAGGTTTATCTCGAGGCGGTGGCCGCCGCCGTGGCCGCCGGGCGGCAGGCCTTGGTGATGCTGCCCGAAATTGCCCTGACCGCCGAGTTCATGGACCGGGTCGAGCGGCGGTTTGGCGCCCGGCCGGCCGAATGGCATTCCGGGGTGACCGAGGCCGAACGACGGCGGGCATGGCGGGCGGTGGCGCTTGGCGACGCCAGGCTGGTGGTGGGGGCGCGGTCGTCGCTGTTCCTGCCCTTTGCCGACCTCGGGCTGATCGTGGTCGATGAGGAGCACGACGGATCGTACAAGCAGGAGGACGGAGCCCTGTACCACGCCCGCGACATGGCGGTCTTGCGGGCCTCGATCTGCGGCGCGGCGGTGGTCCTGGCCTCGGCCACACCGAGCTTGGAAAGCTGGGCCAATGCCGGAGCCGGAAAGTACGAAAAGCTGGTTTTGCCGGAACGGTTTGGCGCGGCAGTGCTGCCGGAAATGCGGGCGGTCGACCTGCGCGAGGGCGGGCTGGCGGCGAACGCGTGGATTTCCGACAAGCTGGTCGCGGCGGTGGGCGAAAGGCTGGCCCTGGGCGAGCAGTCGCTGTTGTTCCTGAACCGGCGCGGTTACGCACCGGTGACCCTGTGCCGGGCCTGCGGCCAGCAAATCGGCTGCGATCATTGCGACGCCCGGATGGTCGAGCACCGTTTCCTGAAAAAACTGGTCTGCCATCAATGCGGGGCGACGAGGGCGATGCCGGAGGCGTGCCCGTCCTGCGGGGTCGCGGGTCGTTTGACGGTGATCGGGCCGGGGGTCGAGCGGTTGGCCGAGGAGGCGCAGGCGAAATTTCCGCAAGCGCGGATTGCGCTGCTGTCGTCCGATCTGGCGCAATCGCCGCGCGAGCGCAAGGCATTGATCGGGCAGATTGCCGATGGCGGGGCCGACATCATCATCGGCACCCAGATGGTGGCCAAGGGGCACAATTTTCCGCTGCTGACGCTGGTCGGGGTGATTGATGCCGATCTGGGACTGCAGGGCAGCGACCTGCGGGCGGCGGAAAAGACCTTTCAACTGGTGCGGCAAGTCGCCGGCCGGGCCGGTCGGGCGGAACGGCCGGGGTTGGCCCTGGTGCAGACGCACCAGCCCGAGCATCCGGTGATCAAGGCGATTCTGTCGGGCGACGAGGAAGGCTTCTGGCGGGCGGAAGCGGCGCAAAGGCAACGCGCCGGAGCACCGCCCTATGGCCGGATGGCCGGGATCGTGGTTTCGGGACCGGACGAGGCGAAAGTGGCCGAGGTTGCCCGGTTTCTGGCGCGGAATGTGCGGATGCTGACGGCGCTGGGCTGTCAGGTGTTCGGGCCGGCCCCGGCTCCGGTGGCGCGGATACGTGGTCGGCATCGGGTGCGTTTGCTGGTGAAGGCACCGAAGGAGGTGGCGATTCAAGCGGCGCTGGCGGCGTGGCGGGCGCAGGTAAAGCCGGTGGCGAATTTAAGGATCAGCGTGGATATTGATCCGCAGAGTTTTTATTGAGGGGGGGTTCGGCGGGGCGCAACATCTGGCTCATTTAAGCCAGCATCCGCGAGGTAACAACTGTTGATTCATACGGAGTAGTTGCATGGTTACTAAAAAACTTAAATGGCCCGCCAACCTTACTGCCGCCCAAAGAATTGCGATGGCAAAAGCGAAAATGGCGAAAGTTTTCGACAATGCCCGGCACTTGTTGGCACTACATTGCTCCAACGAGATTGTCGTTTTTTCGAATTCACTCTCGTCGCAAATTCCACGCTCATATGCTGCCCATGCATTCAGAATCTTTCAGGATTCGATGTTTCGGTTTGAGGTAATTCGACTGTGCGCGCTCTGGGACAAACCGGATGCGTCAAGCGAGAATATCCGAACGGTCGTGGCGTTGGTTGATGATCCAGATGTCTTCACTCAGCTCTTCGATGAAAGGCGTCAATTTTGGCGGTCCAAGGGTATCCAAGATTTGAGTCCGCCGAACGATCCTGAACAACTCGCACTGCACGAAATACACATGGCCAAGTGGAGCGACGAGAATGCGATTAGGTTAGCGGATAAAAGTATCGCGAATTTGCAGCAGGCAATCCAAACGGCAAACTCCATCGCGGGTTCAGACATATTGAAGCGGATTATGAACTCCCGAAACAAACATATCGCGCATTCCCTTGAAGCGACGCATGCGGAAAAAGCAGGACCAATTCTGCCGATGAAATTCGCAGACTCGAAAACCTTGCTCGACCAAACTTTGCCACTCATCGAGAAGCTATTTTCAAGCATCAATTACACACCATTTTCTTTTGACGACAGCCGTAAGAATGATCGCGAGTGCGCCGCAGAATTATGGAAACAGTGCGTATTCACAATTGAAAGTCACGAATAGCGGTACCAGTTGCCTAAATTCGCGGACGGAATCGAATTCGGTTGTAGGTGAAAGCACCGACGTGCGTCGAGAAACACGCGGCTTTGGCGGCGTGGCGGGCGTAGGTGAAGGCGGTTACAAACTTGGGGATTGGCGTCGATATTGATCCCTGGAGTTTTTATTGAAGGGTGTCGGCAGGCCCCCATCCCAAC
>JAYTCN010000381.1:0-3302 GCA_043736475.1 Paracoccaceae bacterium | reverse complement strand
TGGATTCGGCCTGTACCAGCGCCTCGTTGAACAGGATGGCGAGTGAATAGGCCTCCTCGCCCGTCGCGCAGCCAGCCACCCATACGCGGATCGGTTCGTCGGACTCACCAGCGGAAATCAAAGCCGGCAAGACAGTCTCTGCCAGGGCTTCGAACATTGTGGGATCGCGAAAAAACCGCGTCACGCCGATCAATATTTCCCGGAAGAGCAAGTCGGGCTCGTTCGGCAGCTTGCGCAGTTGGGCGATATATTCGTTCGGGTCTTCGATATGGAGCACTTGCATGCGCCGCCGCACCCGGCGCATCAGCGTGCTGGACTTGTATTGGCTGAAATCGCGGCCCAGGCGGCTGTTGAGTACCGCGCAGATCGTGACCAGATAACTGGCCTCTCCGGCTTGCTTGGCATCAAAGAGGTTGAGCGATCCGCTGTTGTTTCTGAAGTCGCGAAATTCGAGCAAGCGGGCCGGCATCTCGTGAGGTTGGACGACGTAGTCAACAAAGCCGCTCTCCGTGGCGCTTTTAGGCATGCCAAACTTCGCGCGATGATCGAACGCGGCTTCGCTAAGCGTCAACCCGCCGCCTTCCTTGATCGCCGCGATGCCGATCGTTCCATCACTGCCAAAGCCCGACAAGATTATTCCGACAGCGTTTTCGCCCTGATCTTCAGCGAGCGACACCAGAAAAGTGTCAATCGAAGACCGCCGGGCGGTAGGTGTTTCTGGTGGCGCTACACGCAATACACCGCCTTCGATCTTCAAAATCGCGTTTTGCGGGATGACGGCAACCGTGTTGGGCGCAGCGACCGTCCCATCGGCCGCCTTGACGACGGGCATTTCGGTGCAATCACCGATGATCTCTGCCAAGGCGCTGTTATAATCGGGGTCGAGATGCTGGACCAATACAAACGCCATGCCGCTATCGATCGGCATTTCCGAAATAAATGAACGGAACGCGTCGAGACCGCCCGCCGAGGCTCCGATGCCCACGATAATATGGCCACTGGGCGCTGTGCCGCCATCCACCGGGCGACCGTCTCGCGTCGTTGCTTTTGCAGCTAACGATTGGGTCGCCGCAGGTCGGACGCGTGGTGGTGATGGTGGCTTGGCCATGTCTGTTATTCGGCGTTCCATTTCCGGTTGGCAAGGACTTAGCTTTGCAAAGGCAGAGGATGCGCAACTGCGATTTTGGGCGCAGCAAACATGCGCTTAGGACGAAACGCGGATCAGCATCTTGCCGTTGTTGAGCCCCGAGAACAAGCCGATCAGACCTTCTGGCGCGCGCTCGAAACCATCCAGAATTGTCTCCTGATATTTGACGCGGCCATCCTTCAGCCAACCGGTCATATCTTCGGTGAAGGCCTCTTGCAGGTGCGGGAAATCGGTTGCGACAAAGCCTTCCATGCGGACTCGGCCATAGATCAGGTTGAACAAATTGCGCACCCCTTCGCCGCCCCCGTTGTAAGTCGAGATCATGCCGCAGACCGGGATCCGCCCGCGCAGGTTCATGCGCGGCAAAGCAGCATCAAGGTGTGCGCCTCCGACGTTTTCAAAATAGACGTCGATGCCGCCGGGTGTGGCCGCCTTCAGCGCCTGGGCCAGAGGCTGGGTCTTGTAGTTGACGACGGCGTCAATCCCGACATCATCCCGCAACCACGCGGCCTTGCCGTCCGAACCCGTGGAGCCCACCACATAGCAGCCTTTGATCTTGGCAATCTGGGCAACGACCGAACCAACCGCGCCGCCTGCGGTCGAGACAAACACCTGTTCGCCATCCTTTAGTGCGCCGGTTTCCAGCAAGCCGCCGTAAGCCGTTATCCCGGTACCGCCCAAGGCGTGCATATAAACCGAGAGCGACAATGCCGGGTCGGGGGTCAGAACTTGCATGCCTTTACCCTCGCTGGTGAAGCGCTCTTGCATCCCAGCGCTGTGCCGGACGAGGTCACCTTCCTTGAAGCCCGGATTGCGCGATTGAACCACGCGGCCGATGCCGCCGCCGATCATGGCGGCACCCAGCGGCTGATCTGCATCAAGCCGGGGCCGCATGTAGGGATCGACCGACATCAGCATGTTCTGCACCTGAACCTGGCCCTCCGCCGCATCCGGCGTATCGACTTCGGCGACTGCGAAATCGGATAGGACGGGCACGCCATTGGGGCGGCGAACGAGGTGAATTTGGCGGCTGGTGATCATCTGGAACTCTCCCTCTCGAACTGCGTTATTGGAGTTCAAATCTTCAACCCGCAACCACCTTGCTGCTTCGATGGGGTTCTTAGTTTTGCGCCAATCAGCTAGAGGGCACTGCGATGACCGACCCGTTCAACCGACGCCTGATCATTGCGCCGCTCGCGCTGCTGCCGACGTTCCTGTTTGCGCTCGCCAGCCAGGCGTTCAATCCGCCCATTTCGGCGCGCTCTGCCATTATCGCAGCGGAAATCGCCGCACTGCCCGGCGGACCCGATGAAGCTCCGCTGCTGACCGGCGCGATGGTTCCGCCCAACATGTCGGCAGGTGCGATGGAACAGGCCCGCATCAGCAACCTTGCCGATCCGTTCTTCACCGGGCGGGTCCTGCCCGCCACACCGTTCCGGTTCTCCGGTTCGGCTGCCGATCGCGGCAACGCCCGCGATTGCCTCGCGCTCGCCGCGATGGCTGAGGCCGGCAATACCGACCCGGGCCAGCGCGCAGTGATCCAGGTGATCCTCAACCGGGTGCGCCACCCCGCCTTCGCCAAAACCGTGTGCGGCGTGGTGTTCGAAGGATCGCAGCGCCAGACCGGCTGCCAGTTCACCTTTACCTGCGATGGCTCGCTGACCCGGCGCTACGGCGATGCAGCCTGGGCGCAGGCGCGCAACCGCGCGGATCGGGCGCTCGGCGGCAAGGTCGACGCCGGGGTTGGCACCGCCACGCATTATCACACCGATTGGGTATACCCGAGCTGGAGCCCCAAGCTCCAGAAGATCGCGCAGGTCGAAACCCACCTGTTTTACCGCTGGCCGGGCGATTGGGGCACCAGCAAGAGCTGGCAAGGCTACCGCGGCGGCGAGGCTTCGTTCGCGGCGCTGATATCGGGCCAC
This sequence comes from Paracoccaceae bacterium, assembly GCA_043736475.1. Classification (GTDB taxonomy): domain Bacteria; phylum Pseudomonadota; class Alphaproteobacteria; order Rhodobacterales; family Rhodobacteraceae; genus JANMOK01. Next base: position 230 of record JAYTCN010000381.1, on the reverse strand, counting down.
GACCCCTTGGTTGATGCCAGCGGTGTGCCCGACCTGGCCGATGCCGGTGCCGATGCCGGCGCCGCAATCGCCCCGCTCCCCGTGGATACCCCCCAAGTAATCGGCGGGCTGGTGGTGATGCGGCTCCCCACTGGCAAGGCCAACTTTGTGTTAATCAATCCGCGTGCCGGTGCGCCATCGGCATTGGCGATGGCCAAGACGCTGTGCACTGTAGAAGGCACCTGCCGGGT
>JAYTCN010000380.1:0-7814 GCA_043736475.1 Paracoccaceae bacterium | reverse complement strand
ACTATGGTATTTGTCATCAATTGCGCCACGAAACGATTAAGCTCGCAAATTATTTGCCGCCATAGCGTGTTCTTGATGGTTGTTTGGTGGAGCCAAGGGGGATCGAACCCCTGACCTCTTGCATGCCATGCAAGCGCTCTCCCAGCTGAGCTATGGCCCCGGTTCAGGCAGGAATCCCCGCCTGAAGTTGTGCGTGTCTAGGACCCGGTCAAAGCCGGATCAAGCGAAAAATAATCTCCGGTTTTACTCGTCGTCACCGCCGGGAACAGCGGCGATATCGTCAAGGTCAACGTTGTCGTCTTCGTCCGTTTCCAGCAGTTCGTCGTCGACTTCGCCGCCTTCGCCGTCGTCGGTGTCAAGCACGTCAACATCATCCTCGACTTCCGGCAGCTCGATGTCGTCGCGCTTCGGATCCGGCTTGACGCGCTCGGGCGTGCTGCGCAGTTTGACCTGCGTCAGGCTTTCTTTGGTGAACGTCGCTGCACAGGAAGGGCAGGTCATCGGATCGTGGGCAAGGTCGTAAAACCGGGTCGCACAAGTCGGGCAAACGCGTTTTACGCCCCATTCGTCTTTGGGCATTGCTGTCCCTCGTCATTGAGCGTGAAAAATCTGCTGCGTCCTGCCACAGGCTGATAACGATTGTCAAAGGCTTTGGTGCCACACTTGCCAGTTCTGCTGATGCTGCACCTGCGAAATCTGCTTGATGCAGTGCACGATGACGACTAGAATCCAAATTTCGGGCAAAAAAAAAGAAGGTTTTACAGTGCTGTATCACGCATATGAACTTACACACGCTGCCATCTCGCCCATGCGCGCTGCAGCACAACTTGGCCGCGACGTCGCAAAATCGCCTTTTAATCCTTTCGCCAGCCTCTACCCTGCACGCGCGTCAGCCGCCGCTTTTGAAATGTTCATTTCGGCGACTCGCCGTTACGGAAAACCAGATTTTGGCATAACCGAGTGTTTGGTGGGTGGTGTGGTTACTCCGGTTGAACAAGAAATCATCGTGAGTCTGCCTTTTTGTGATCTTGTTCGATTCCGACGAACGAGTGACGCGGCCATTCGAAGGAATGATCCGAAAGTCCTCATTATTGCTCCAATGTCGGGCCATTATGCCACTTTGCTGCGCGGCACGGTGGCCGCGATGCTGCCCGATCACGATGTGTTCATTACCGATTGGCAAGACGCGCGCGAGGTGCCGGTCTCGCAGGGTGACTTCGACCTGGACGATTTCACTGACTATTTGATCGATTTCTGCCGGCAGTTGGCCCGGAATGGCGGGCGACCGCACGTCATGGCCGTTTGCCAACCCGGCGTGCCAATGATGGCCGCCGCCGCGACAATGGCGGCCTCCAACGACGCGGCGCGCCCGGCAACAATAACACTTATGGGATCGCCGATCGATACCAGCAGCAACCCGAAAAAGCCAAATGAGTTGGCAACGAGCCGTAATTTAAGCTGGTTCGAAAACTCGGTTATTGTTACCGTGCCTTGGCCGAACAAGGGTTTCGGGCGCAAAGTGTATCCCGGCTTCCTGCAATTGACCGGATTCATGACAATGAACCTTGATCGCCATTTTGACGCTCATGTCGGGCATTACAAAGATCTCATCAAAGGCGACGGCGATAGCGCCGACGCGCACCGAGAATTCTACGATGAATACATGTCGGTCATGGACTTGACTGCAGAATTCTATTTGCAAACGATTGAGCGGGTGTTTCAGGAACGGGGTTTGGCGACCAAAACCTACAAATACCGTGACCGGCTGCTTGATCTGGGCACAATCACTGACATTCCTGTCCTGACGATCGAAGGCGAGCGCGATGACATCACCGGGCTTGGTCAAACAAGTGCGGTGCATGGCTTGTTGACATCACTGCCCAAGTCCTCAAAGCAGCATTTCACGGCCAAAGGGGTCGGACACTATGGCGTATTCAACGGCTCGCGCTGGCGAAGCCTGATCCAGCCGCGAATCGCCGCGTTCATTCGCAGTAATCCTGCCGGTTGATCCGGTGGCTGAAACAATCCTTATTGGTTCTACCGGGGTCGTCGTGGAATTGCGCCGTAGTTCGCGCGCGCGTCGAATGACTTTGCGCTTGTCAAATGCCACCGGGGTTGCAACCCTGACTTTGCCAAAACGCGTTGGCCTGGGCGACGCAGTTGCGTTCGCGGAACGCCAGTATGACTGGCTGCTCCGGAACTTGGCAAAGCGCCCCGTACGAACGACGGTACAATTGTGCCAGACACTTCCGTTTCGGGGCAAAGGCGTGCACCTCGCAAAAGGTGGCGGCCGCTCTGTTGGCTTTGACGGCGAATCCTTGACAGTTCCCGGCCACCCCGACCTGGTCGGTCGCAAACTGCAGGGCTGGCTGCGGGCGCAAGCCCGGATCGACCTGACCCACGCGTCGTTGTACTATGCAGAAAAACTTGGTCGACAGTTCACCAACATCACATTGCGCGACACGCGTTCGCGCTGGGGGTCTTGTTCCAGCGGCGGCTCGCTTATGTATTCATGGCGGCTGATCCTCGCCCCAACTGCGGTACTTGACTATGTTGCGGCGCATGAAGTGGCGCATCTCGCGGTCATGAACCATTCTGCTGAATTCTGGTTACAGCTTGGAGCGTTGAAGCCGGACTACGCCGAAAATCGCGACTGGTTGCGCAAGAATGGGTCCGTTTTGCATTCCTATGACTTCAGTTGACTTGACCAGAAACGTCGCATGCGGTCACAAACAGCGATGATGACGGCCGAACCAACTGCCGACGCCAACCTATCTGCCGGTGAACGGGTTTATCGCTCGCTCCGGACCCGTATCATGCACGGTGTTTTCGGCCCCGGTACTGTTTTGACGCTGCGTGGAATAGCCGCCGAATTTTCGGTCTCAATGACACCCGCCCGCGAGGCCGTGCGGCGGCTGTCTGCAGAAGGCGCGTTTCAAATTTCCAGTTCAGGCCGCGTGATGACGCCCATCTTGGCCAATGACCGTCTGGAGGAACTCGCTTCCTTGCGAGCGCTGCTGGAACCGGAACTCGCCTCGCGCGCCCTTCTGCGCGCTCATTTGGCTTTGATCGACCGGCTGCAGGGTATCAACGGCACAATTGACCAGATGATCGCAAAAGGTGATGCCGGCGGCTATATTCGGGCCAATCTGGAGTTTCATCGCACCCTTTACCTGCGCGCCCAGGCACCGGCGATACTGGCGCTGACAGAAAACGTGTGGCTGCAACTGGGACCAACAATGCGTTCGCTCTATGCAAAAGGCAACACGCCCAAAGCAGGTGAAAATCACCGGAAGATTCTCGCCGCGCTGCGTGCCGGCGATGAGCCCGGCCTCAGGTTGGCCATCCGGGCCGATGTGGTCCAAGGCTTGAGAATGCTCGCTTCTTGATAAAACTAAAAAAATGCGCTGCAGTATTCTGCGAAAAGACGCAATCGGGCTATCCGCGGAATCGGCCTGCGACGATGACGCTTCCGGGATTTCGACGATCATTTCGCCAGTGCATGGGTTCAATACTATTTCGGCGGTCTCGGTGCCTTGCTCGATCCGGTTGCCGATCAGCAGTTTGGTTTCGATCTGGATCTCCATCTGAATCATTTTCCTGAGCCGGCGATCGTGTCGCCATCCCGAGTGAGGTAATAGGCTGCAACTATTGGAAGAAGTGTCACCAGAACCACAACCATGGCCACCACATTGGTCACCGGGCGCTGCCTGGGCCTGACCAGCTCTTCCAGCATCCAGATCGGCAGGGTCTGTTGCTGGCCGGCGGTGAAGGTGGTGACGATGACTTCGTCGAAACTCAGCGCGAAGGCCAGCATGCCGCCGGCCAGCAACGCGGTGCCGATATTGGGCAGGATGATGTAGCGGAATGTCTGAAACGCATTCGCCCCGAGATCGGTCGAGGCCTCCAGCATTGACCCGGACAGGCGGCGGAAGCGGGCGACGGCGTTGTTATAGACGACGACGATGCAAAACGTCGCGTGGCCGAGGATAATGGTCCAGGTCGAAAACGGGATTTCCATCAGTGCGAAAGCCGAGCGCAGCGAGATGCCGGTGATGATGCCGGGAAGGGCGATGGGCAGGATGACCAAAAGCGAAATAGTTTCGCGGCCAAAGAATTTGGCCCGGGAAACGGCGGCGGCGCAGAGAGTACCGAGGATGATGGCGAGGATGGTGGCGATAGCGCCGACGCGCACCGACAGCCACAAAGCCGCCCAGACATCGGGGCGGCCCATGGCGACGCCGAACCATTTCAGGGTCAGGCCGGGGGGTGGGAACTGGTAGGATTTATCCTCGGTGGTGAAGGCGTAGAGGAAGATCAGCAGGATCGGCAGGTGCAGGAACAACAGTCCGCCGATGGCGAACAGTTTCAGGGCCAAGGGTGCGCGTTGGTCAGAGGGCATCGAAGGCCCCCATTTTGCGGGCGAGCGACAGATAGATCACCATGATGACGATGGGCACCACGGCAAAGGCGGCGGCGAGCGGGATGTTACCAGCGGTGCCTTGATGCGCATTGACCGCCATGCCGATGAAATTGCGCGACGAGCCGATTACGCCGGGGATGATGTAGTCGCCCAAGGTCAGCGAGAAGGTGAAGATTGATCCCGCCACCACGCCCGGCAGGGCCAGCGGCAGGATCACATGGCGGAAGGTCTGGGCATTGCTGGCCCCGAGGTCGCCGGAGGCCTCGATCAGATTGCCCGGCACGCGTTCGAGCGCGGCCTGGATCGGCAGGATCATGAACGGCAGCCAGACATAGACGAAGACCAGGAACATGCCGATATAACTGACCGACAGCGACGGGCCGCCGATGACCGGGACCGCCAGCACGGCGTCGAGCAACCAAAGCAGGCCGACACCGTCCAAAGCCCAGGTGACGATGCCTTCCTTGGCGAGGATCAGTTTCCAGGCGTAGAGCTTGACCAGATAAGATGACCACAGCGGCAGCATGACGCCGAGGTAAAACAGGGCTTTCCAGCGGCCCCTGGCATAGCGGGCGGCGTAATAGGCGATGGGGAAAGCGATGATCGCCGAGGCGACGGTGACGATTGTCGCCATCAGAAAGGTGCGCAGGATGATATCGAAATTGGCTGGTTTCAGCAGTTCGCCATAGGTCTTAAGGGTGAACTGGTAATTCACCAGCCCGGAAAACTCGTCGATGGAAAAGAAACTTTGCAGCAGCAAGGCCAGCAGCGAGCCGACATAGATGATGCCAAGCCACAGGACCGGCGGGATGAGCAGCAGCGCCAGCAACAGCCGTGGCCGACGCCAGAACGTGTCGGACAGACGGTTCAGGAGCCCGGTTTGAACGGTGGATTCCATCAGGAGGATTCCATCAGGTGCAGGTCGTCTGCATCCCATGCCAGGCCGACAATGCTGCCTTGCGCGGGCACCGGCGCACCGGCGGGCAGCATGGCGGCGATCTCGGTCTCGCCAACCTTCACCCCGATCCGGGTTCCGGCACCGAGATAGCGGGTGGTGGTAACCGCCCCGCTGACCAGACCCGGATTGGCGGTCAGCCGGATCGATTCCGGGCGCAGGCTGGCCCAAACCTTGCCCCGGCCGAGCCGTTCAACCATCTGCGGGTCGAGCAGGTTGGAAGAGCCGACGAAATCGGCGACAAAGCGGTTTTTTGGCCGGTCATAGATTTCGGACGGCGTGCCTTCCTGCACAATCCTGCCGTCGTTGAACACCGCGACGCGGTCGGCCATCGACAGGGCCTCGCCCTGGTCGTGGGTGACGAAAACGAAGGTGATGCCCAGCGCCTGTTGCAGCGATTTCAGCTCGTCCTGCATCGCTTCGCGCAGTTTCAGGTCAAGGGCACCCAGCGGCTCGTCGAGCAGCAGCACGCGGGGTTTGTTGACCAGAGCGCGGGCGAGGGCGACGCGCTGGCGCTGGCCGCCGGAAAGCTGGCCGGGTTTGCGGTCGCCGAAGCCGTCGAGCTTGACCAGCGCCAGCATGTCTTCGGCGGATTTGTGCCGCGCGGGCTTGTCGATACCTTTGACCATCAGCCCATAGGCGACGTTGTCACGCACGTTCATATGCGGAAAAAGCGCATAGTCCTGAAACACCGTGTTGACCGAACGCCGGTTCGGCGGCACCCCTTCGGAGGCTTGATCGAAAATGCGGATGCGGCCCGATGTCGGCTGGTCGAAGCCGGAGATCAGGCGCAGGCAGGTGGTCTTGCCGGAGCCCGACGGGCCGAGCATGGCGAAAAACGAGCCTTCCTCGATGGTCAGGTCAACGTTGTCGACGGCTTTGATTGTGCCGAAGGCGCGCGAGACGTTGTGGAATTCAACGGCTGTGGTCATGGGGATTCCGCAGGCAAGGCGACCCCGGCGCAGGGCCGGGGCAGCGGTTGTTAATAGGTGGCAGCGGCGGGATCAGCGACCGCCGATGACCCCGATGTAATCCGAAACCCAGCGGTAATAGGGCACGCAGGCCCCCTCGCCCTGGGCACAGTTCGCCGTGGGGGTGGTCCAGAAACGGATTTTCTCGAAGTCATCCAAGCCGTTGGCGGTGCAGCCTTCAGCGGTCTGCATCCCCGATCCATCGGTGCAGGCGGCCAAAACCACCGGGTTCGAACCAAACCAGACGGAAAGGTCGGCTTGCAGATTCGAGGACAGGGTATGTTCCATCCATTGATAGGCGCAGTTCGGATTGGCGGCATCGGCGGCCAGCATTGTGGTGTCGGCCCAACCCGTGGCCCCTTCGGCCGGGATGGTCGAGGCGATCGGCTGGCCTTCGCTGACCAGGATATTGACCTGGAACGGCCACGAGCCAGAGGCGACAACGCCTTCGTTCTTGAAATCATCCATCTGGATGAAAGCATCGTGCCAATAGCGGCCAACCAAGGTGCGCTGCACGCGCAAAAGGTCGAGCGCCGCCTTGTACTGATCCTCGTTCAGCTCGTAGGGCGAGGTGATGCCGAGTTCGGGCTTGTGGGTCATCAGATACAGCGCCGCATCGGCGATGTGGATGGGGCCGTCATAGGCCTGAACCCGGCCCTTGTTGGTCGCGCCGTCGGGCAGGTTCATTTCTTCAAACACCACGTTCCAGCTGGTCGGGGCTTCGGGGAAGGTCGTGGTGTTATACATCAACACGTTCGGACCCCAGTCATAGGGCACCCCGTAATGCTTGCCATCGACCGTGTGCCAAGGCGCGTCTTGCAGACGCGCATCGACATTACCCCAGCTGGGGATCAGGGCGGTGTTGATTTCCTGCACGCGTTTGCCCGCAACCAGACGCAGCGAGGCGTCGCCCGAGGCGGTGACCAGGTCGAAGCCGCCTTCGTTCATCAGCGCGACCATTTCGTCCGAGGTGTTGGCGGTTTTAACATTGACCATGCAGCCGGTTGCCGCTTCAAATTTGGTCACCCAGTCAAACGCCGGATCGGTCTCGCCGCGTTCGATGTAGCCGGGCCAGGCAACGATGCTGACCTGGCCTTCGCCGGCGCCAAGTTCGGTCATCATTTCGGCCATTCCGGGTGTTGCGGCAAGCAGTGACGCGATGGCTGTGCAGCCAGCGAGTATATTTTTCATGATATTCTCCCCATGGATGATCAGGAAATTGGCAGCGGAAACCGCCCCCTGATTCGTAACTGGGGCCAGATTGGACTGGAATGGATATTTCGCAAACTCAAAACGATGAATGCTGCTATCGGAGCAACCGACAGAACAACGCGCCGAAAGGCCGCCCTGAGCCGATCGGACAAAGTCTCGTCCGATATCTGACCGGGGGCCCCGCGCCGCCAAGCCAACCCGGACGCTGGGCAAATCACCCGAGACCTCGCGGATTTCGATGCGGTCGCCTTCC
>JAYTCN010000379.1:0-7820 GCA_043736475.1 Paracoccaceae bacterium | reverse complement strand
GCATCAGATAGGAGGTGACTTCGACGATCACCTGCAGGATCGCCCCCGCCCCGATTGCCAGCGCCAGCGCCGACCATTGTGGCGCATAAGCCAGACTGCCGGTCCAGACGCCCAGCACGGCGGGGCCACCGGCCAGAAGGGTCAGCGCCGGAAAGGTCCAGAGCGGTGGGCGGGATTTCAGCATCGGCGCGGCGATGCCGATGCCTTCGGTGACGTTGTGCAGGGCAAAGCCAAGGACAAGGAAGGTGCCCAGCCCCGCCGAGCCTGCCGCAAACGACGCGCCAATCGCCAGACCTTCGCCGAAGTTGTGCAAGCCTATGCCAAGCGCGATGTAAAAAGCCAGGGCGATGCCAACCGGCGCGCCGCGCCAGCGGCCAATCGCCATCAGCAACAGGAAACTGGCCAGCGCCGACAGCCAGACCATCGCCGAGCCCTGGAACAGTGCGGCGGACTCTGCCGCCAGTTCCAGTGCCTCACCCGTCATGTCGATCAGCAGGAACGTCAGCAACCCCACCGTCAGCGCCAGCAGAAAGTTCATGCCGGACCGGCCGACACCACGCATCGCCGGGAAGAACATCAGCCCCAGCGCGACCGGCAACAGGCCAACGATGGCCCCGACAATCGCCTGCGGACCCAATTGACCTGCGGTGAATTTGGGCGTCGGCAGGGCGACGGCAATTTCATGCTCAAACCCGGTGCCGGTGTTGGACAGCATGTTGATCAGATGCGCCTCGCCTTGCACCCACGGATAGGGAATCCTGATCCACGCGGTAGTGCCACGCGCAATCGGACCTGCGGGGTCCTGCGCAAAGGTCCAGAACGCATCGTCAACCAGCACCTGCGCAATGACCATCGGTTCGGACCCGCCAGCGCGGACCAGCAGGGCAATGCCGCTCGCATCCAGCACCGTGCGTTCCACGGTCACGGTCTCCACCGGCGGGGCACCGTTGTTGAAGCTGCGCAACGGGTCGAGCGAGGCGATCCAGACGAAGGACACCAGCATCAGCACCAAGGGCAACAGCACCAGTGCAAGGCGGGCCAACGGCGAATGGGTTGGGGTGGCTTGATCGGTCATGCGCCCGGCTCCTGCACATCAAACATGCCGACCCAGCCAAGCTCGGTAAACTCGGACTGGTGCGGGTGAAACATGTACATGCCCGCCTCATGATCGGCGAAACTGAACTCCAGAATGCCGCGCTGCGCCTGACATTGCATGATCAGATCGACGGTGTTCAGTGTGGGGGTCAGGGTGGTGCCAGTGTCGAAATAGTTGAAGAAATTCGCATGCAGGTGAAACGAATTGATCGGGTCGAACTCGGTCACGTTCACCAGATACACCCGCACCGGCCGCGATTTGTCGATGACGATGGGCACGTTCATATAGGCATGGCCCACGGTGTTGACGGCGTAAACCTCGTTGCCGCCGTCGAAATTCGTGTCAAAGGCGTTCATCACCATCATCAGTTCCTGCCATTCGGCATTTTCCGGCGTGCCGAGCAGACGCGATTTGGCCACCGCTTCATGTTCGGGATGGCGGGCCGGATCGGGGTCGATCACGAACATCCCGTACATGCCCTTGTGCATGTGCCGTTTCAGCGGCAGCGCGTGGCAATGGTACAGGTGGCAACCAAACGGCTTGGCGTCGAATTCATAGATGAATTCTTCGCCGGGATTGATCAGGCCTGCCCCCGGAACCCCGTCCATCCGCGCCGAATGGATGCCGTGAAAGTGCATCGAATGCGGGTGCGAGCCGAGGTTCCTGAAGATGATGCGCAAACGCTCGCCTTCCCTGGCGCGGAGGGCCGGGCCGGGCACGCGACCATTGAACGTCCATGCCGGAAAGAAGATGCCGGGGGCGATCTCGATGTCCTTGTCCACGGCATCAACCTCGAATGTCCGCAAAACGCGACCATCCGGCAGGGTGGCTGTGGTGCCGGTATCCCAGTCGGTCAGCATGGCGGAGGGATCAAAGCCGTTGCGGGCATGATCGACCAGCCCCACCGTCATCATGTCGCCATGTGCCATGCCTGCCATGGGTGCCGCATAAGGACCAGTCTGCGTCGCCGGCATGGCATGGCCTGCCATCGTGTCGGGGGCGGTTTGCGACATCGCCCCCCTGGCCAGTGCTGCGGCACCTCCGGCGGCAACCAGCCCACCGATCAGCATCGCGCGGCGACTGGGGTTTACAGCAAGCGTGTTGTCATCGGACATGTCCAGAGCAGCCTTATTGCGAACGATTATCATTCAAAACTTTGCGCGCAACCGAGGTGGATTGCAAGTGAGAATTATTCGCAATAAGGGAATGGCAGGCTTTTGATCGGGCCGGGCTTGGTTGCACAATTCACGCTGACTGGCACGCCGCCTCTGCCCGATGCCGGGATGCCCGGCACCGGGCGCCGGGTCAAGTCCTCCGCGGGCGATGCCAGAACGGCGAGTTGTCGAGGTCGGGGTCGCCTGCAAGCGGTTGGGCGGCGCGATTGAGCGATCCGAGCCGGAGATAGATCGCCGGCACGACGAAAAGGTTCAACAACGTCGACGAGACAAGGCCGCCGAGGATGACGACAGCCATCGGATGCTCGATCTCCTGGCCAGGGATATTGCCGGCGATCACCAGCGGCAACAGGGCCAGACCGGTTGCCAGGGTCGTCATCAGGATCGGCGACAGCCGCTCGCGGGCACCGCGCAAGACGAGGCCCGGCCCGAAGGGCTCACCCTCTTCGCGTTCAAGGTGCAGATAGTGGTGGATCAGCAGGATGCCGGTCCTTGCGGCGATGCCGAGCACGGTAAGAAACCCGACAAGCGCCCCAAGCGACAGGATCCCGTCGCCCATGTAGGCCGCCAGAATCGCGCCGACGAGGGCGGCGGGCAGTGACAGAAAGACCAATGCGGCCAGCCGCCAGCTGCCGAGTGAAGCCTGCAGCAGCAGGAAAATTCCGGTTGCCGCCGCGATCATGGCATAGAACAGCCGATCCTGCGCCGCCTGGCGCTCGGTCGCCTCGCCCAGCAACTGGGCGTGGTAGCCAAGCGGAAACTCCATGGCCGCCAGGCGTTCCGCGACGTCCGCCGCCACCGAGCCGAGGTCGCGGCCGCTGACGTTGGCCTGCACATCGTGGCGCCGCGACGCATTTTCGCGCTTGATGGTATTGAACACCGGGGAGATCTTGACTTCGGCGATGTCGCCAAGGCGGACGTAGCCGCCATCAGGCGTGTCCAGCAGGACGTCCTGGACGTTGTTGAAGCTGAGCCGGGCATTGGGCGTCGACCAGACGACCACGTCATAGACCTTGCCGAGGCGGTGGACGTCGCTCACTTCGTGGCCGGCGAAGACCACCGTGGCGGCGCGTCGCACGTCGCCGGGCTTGAGGCCAAACCTCGCTGCCTTGGCAATATCGACGGTTACCTGGATCCGCGGTACAGTCTTTTGCATTTCCTCATGCAGATCGACGAGGCCCTCGATACCGGTAAGCGCCTCGCGGATCTTGATCGCCTCCTCGCGCAGCACCGTGACGTCAGGACCGAACAGGCGCACCACGATCGATTCACTCGAACCGGTGAGGACTTCCTTGACGCGCTCGCGCAGATAGGTCTGAACATCGCGATAGATGCCGGGATAGCCGTCGACGACCTCCTGAACGGCTTTCAGCGCCGTGTCGTAGTCAACCGCGGGATCGACGCTGATCCAGTTCTCGGTGAATTCAATTCCGACGACCTCGTCGGCAACCAGGGCGCGGCCGATGTGAGCGCCAAAATTGCGAACCCCGGGAATGCTGCGCAGTTCCTTGCTGGCGGCAACGGTCATGCGGTACATTTCCTGATGCGAGGTGCCGGGCGGCGTGAGCCAATGCATCAGAAAGTCGCGCTCTTTGAACGACGGCAGCAGCGACGTGCCAAGCAGCGGCCAGACCACGATGCCGGCGATAACCATGATGGTGGCAGCGCCGGCGGTCTTGCGCGGCGCAGCGATGGTGGAGACGAGGATGGCGGAATAGTGGCGCTGCAGCCAGCCGACCAAAGGCGAGCGGCGGTCGACGGGAGCGTTGCCGAGCAGCATCAGGCAAAGCGCCGGCGTGACGGTCAGCGCCACCACCATTGAGGCCAGCAGGGCCAGCGAATAGGACGTTGCCAGCGGCACGAAGAACGCACCGGACAGCCCACCCATCACGAACACCGGCAGTACCGAAATGACGATGATCAGGGTTGCCGCGACAATCGGGCTGCGTATTTCCAGCGATGCATCAAGGATGGTTCGGGCGGTCGAGACGGTCGATTGCGTCGCATTGCGCTCCCGCAGCCTTCGCACGACGTTCTCGACGTCGATGATGGCGTCGTCGACCACCGAACCCAATGCCACGACAAACCCGGCGAGCACCATCGTGTTGATCGTCGTCCCCATCCAATAAAGCACGAGGCCCGCCGCCACCAGCGACAGCGGGATAGCGGTGAGACTGATCAGCGCAACCCGCCATTCGAACAGAAAGGCGCCCAGCACCAGCACGACCAGCGCCCCGCCGATCAGCATCGCGACGCCGAGATTGTAGATCGACAACTCGATGAAGGTGGCCGGCCGGAAGATCTGCAGGTCGACATCGATGTTCTTGATGCCGTCTTTCATTTCCGCGAAAGCCGCCTCGACGCCGCGCGTCACCTCAAGAGTGTTGGCCCACGGGTATTTCTCGACGATCAGCATCAGTCCGGGGCCGTCGTTGATAACCGCGTCGCCAATCGGTGGCGGTTCGCCCCAGACAATGTCCGCGACGTCGCCGAGGGTGAGCGCTTCGCCCGACTTCGACGAGATGGGGATACCCTTGAGATCCTCCAGGCTTATGGTTGAGGAGATCTCGGGCGTGATGTTGAAGCGTTGGTTGGGCGTGTCGATGAAGCCGACCGCCTGGGTCTTGCTCGACGACGACATCGGCAAGAGACCAAAATCCAGGGCGTCCGCCGAGGCCTCCATGACCTCGTCAAGCGTCACGCCATGTTTCATCATGCGCGCGGGGTCCGCCTGGATCTGCATCTGTTTCAATTTTTCGCCCCAGATCGCCACATTGGCGACGCCGGGCACCCGGAGCAGCCGGAAGCGGATCTTCCAGTAGGCGGTCATCGAAAGATCGATCTGGGACATTTCCGTGGATGTCAGTCCGATCTTCATGGCGCGGCTGGTGGACGACAGCGGCTGCAGGATGACCGGCGGGCTCGATCCCACCGGCAGCCTGGTCGAGGCAAGCTGCACCCTCTCCCCGACCAACTGTCGGGCGCGCATGATGTCGGTGCCGCGCTCGAAGATCATCACGATCGAGGACAGCGACATCACCGACTTCGAGCGGATGACGGTCATTCCAGGGGTGCCGCGCAATGCGTCTTCCAGCGGGATGGTGATCAGTTCCTCGACCTCTCCGGTCGACATGCCGATACCCTCGGTCTGAATCTCGACCATTGGCGGCGCGAATTCCGGAAACACGTCGATCGGCATGTTGCGGAACACACCCGAGCCCAACAGCACCAATAGTGCGGCGCCAGCCATCACGACGAAGCGATATTTCAGACTAGAGCCAATGATCCACCGAAACATGACCGTGCTTTCCTTTGATTAAAGGCCGCGTAGCAAACTGACGGAGCGTCGTCCGCCCGCCAGATCAGTTCCCGATCTTCTGTTCGACCCCCATTAGCTCGGCGGCTCCGACCGATACGACCATGGTGCCGACCTCCGGACCCTCGGACAGCACGACCACGCTGCCAAGGATGCGCTCGATGACGATCTCATGACGGACAAAAACCAGCGGCTCGGGGTTGGTGTAAAGCCAGCTGTCGCCCGTCACGTCGTAAATGACCGAAGAATACGGGACAATCTTCGCGGTGTCGCCGTTCCCGGGGCTCGCAACGCGAACGAAGACCTGCTGGCCGGGCATCAGCGATGTGTCGGCCTCGACCGGCGCAAAATATCGTGCGTTGTCAGGCTGCGCGTCCGGCTGCGTGTTCGTCGAAGCCAGGACCAGCTGAGCCATGTACCGACGGTCGGCGGTGCCGCCGATCGGCACGACCATCACCACCTTGGCGTCGTCGATATCGTTGGCCTCAATTTGCCCGGCCTTGTTGGCGTCGCCGTCGTCTTCGAACGGGTCGTAGGCGTCGTCGTAGTCCCCGGCTTCGAGCATCGCCTTGGCGTCGGGCGTCAGGGCGAGCAGTCCCAGCTCCGAATTCATCGCCCACTCGCCTTCGGCCGCGACCCTGATCTGCAGCGACGGCGCGCCGGTAGCGGTGGCCGGGTCGGTCGCGTGCGCCACGACCTCGCCGACCAGCAGTTTCCAGCGCTTGGCCCCGACTTCGCGAACTTCGCTGGTTTCGACGCCGATCCGCTTGGCGGCCTGCGCGAGCAGGATCACCCGGGGAATGTCCGATCCGGCAAGTTGTTCCATCCTGGCCGGCCGTTCGGCCACCTGAGCAAACAATACCGAGGGCACCGCACCCGCTGTCATTGCGGCGAGGATGGTGGATATCTTCAAAAGATTACGCGTATTCATGATGTTGCTCTCCCGAAAACTGAAGTTGCGGGTTGATTGCGAGGTGACAAAGCAAGGCCGGAACCACAAACAGGTTGATCAAAACAACGCTGACCAGACCGCCGATCACCACAAGCGCCAAGGGTTGAATGATCTCCAGACCGGCGACCCCACCGGCCAGGGCCGCAGGCACGAAAGCCAGCGCGATGATGATCGCGCTGCTCGCCAGTGGCCAGAAACGCTCCGCCGCGACCGCCAGTGCGGCGTCGGTGGTGGACGCGGCTTGCGTCTCGGTGCCGGCAAGGGCGGTGCGGTTCACCGTGACCAGACAACCCTGAACCGCAAACCCCAGGACAGCGACCAGGCCGGCGAGCGAGCCAACAGCAATCGTCCCACCGGTCGCGAGGATCACCAGGACGCCGCCCGACAGCGCCGCCAGCAGCGACAGCGACAGTGCGAAAGCCAGCCGCCAGCTTTGAACCGCAGCATGCAGCAGGAAAAAGATCAGCGCCGCCGCCGCCGCGAACACCAGCATCAGGTTCCAAGTCGCTGCGTTGAATGTGGCGAAATCGCTGAGCAGATAGGCGTGATATTCGAACGAGAAGGGAATTTCTCCAAGCGCGGCTTTGACATCTGCCGCGACTTCGTCGGTTCCGCGACCCTCTACATCGGCGCGGATGTTGATGTTGCGGGTGACGCCTTCACGATCAATCACACGCGGCGATGCGACGAAACTCACCGCAGACACGTCGCCCAGACGGACGCTGCTGCCGTCGGGCCCGTCGATCAGCAGTTCCTCGATGTCGGTGATGCTCTGACGGGACGCAGCATCGCCCCACACCACCACATCAAAGACTTTCTGATCCTCGAACAGGTTGCCGACCTCAAGACCGCCAAAAACCGTGGCCGTACTGCGCCGGATGTCGCCCGGCTTCAGCCCGTACTGGGCCGCAGCCGCAACGTCGACTTTCACCTGAATCTCGGGCTCTGTTGGGCGCTCGTCGATCCTGACGTTGGTCACGCCAGGGATCGCGGCAAGCACTTTGGCGACATTTTGCGCCTGCTCGCCCAGAATGCCCGCCTCGGCGCCTTCGATGCGAACGACGATGGGATCGCCCGGAAGCGGGACAGCCCGTTGCGCGTTGCCGGCAAGATAGGACTGAACTTTGCCCTCAATCCCCGGAAAGCTCTGCGCCGTTTCGCGGATCGCGGCCATTGTCTTGGCATAGTCGGCCTGATCGTCGATGCCGACCCAAAGCTGCCCGGACTCGATGCCGACCACCTGGTCGCCGGTGATGGCGCGACCAATGTGGCCCGCGACCG
>JAYTCN010000378.1:0-3329 GCA_043736475.1 Paracoccaceae bacterium | reverse complement strand
CGCGCAATTCGCGGGGATGGCGGGTCGCGTTTGGGTCACGATTGTCGCGGAGGTCCTGGGGGGGCGGCAGGTTTCTTGCAACGGCGGCACCAAATAGCGGGGCAAGGGTTGGTGTGGGCGTCCCGGGCTGCGCAGGGACGGGCGCGGCCCGAGGTTGTGCAACTGACGGATTGGCCAGATCCGGCTTGAGCTGAGAACCCTTCCGCGTGGCGTTCGCAACGAAGGGTTCATCGGGAGACCGCTCGGACGCCGCGATTCCGCCTGTGGGCTTGGTGACAGTGGCCTTTTCCGGCGGCACATGCCTTGGCGCGGGGGCAAGGGCCGGCTCGCGGGGGGCTTGCGGGTTACCTGCGCGCCAGCTGCCGGGGGCCTTGTCGTTGTGTGACGCCGTTTGGAAAGCTGGAACATTTGGCTTCGTCGGTTGCTGTCGGGCGGTCGGGGCTGGATTGCCAGCAGTTTTGTCGGGCTCAATGCCGGACCCAGGGGGCGAGGCGACTTTCATGGCCGCACCAACCAAAGCGGTGGGGCGGAGGTCAGGTGCGATGGCGGGTGGGTGGATTTGCCTCAACTCGCCGGGCGGCGCAACCACGGCCAGCGGTGTTGACACAGTCTGCAATTGGACCGGGGCAGCGGGCAGCTTGACGGGTTGGATCGGCAGGATGGCATCGGGCTGAACAGCGGACCTGATGGGCATCATCGCTGTCGGAGCGGGGGCGTTGGAGCGGGCGTCAGGGACAGGCGTGGGGAAGTCGGCGGCCATTGTTTTGGAACCGGCAATGGCCCCGGTGCGATGAGGCGCTGCGGTCAGCGGATCCGTCAAGGCGGCAATTTTCGGCCCGGTTTCGGCTGCGGTTGGCTCACCACCGGGCCTGACGCCCAACCAGGGCGATGCGGCAAGCTGCGGTTGCCTTTTGGTGCCGGGATGCCACGACAGGCGATACTCATCCGGCAGAGGGCTGGCTGGCGACCGGTTTTGTTTGGCCATGGGCCAGTTGGGTTGGCGGTTTTCCACAGGAGCCTCTGATTTTTCAGCGGGGTGGGCCGATCCGGGGACCTGACGCGCTGCCTGCGTGCGAGATGTGGGAGCAAGGTCCGGGTCCGGTTGCAGGCGAATCACGGGCCGGTCATTGGCGGCGGCTGCATCCGGCGTCTCGCTGGCGAAACCAGTGCCGGATTGGGTCTGGACCGGACGGTTAATGACCGTTGGCTGGGGCGCGTTTGTGTCTGCGCCGGCAACGGCGACTGCCGGGGCGCCATTGTCAGGATTGCGCGCGTCCGTCCGGGCCCCAGGTGCATCGACGGGCATCAATGCGGTCGTTTGACGGCTCGGTTTGTCCGGTGCCGTTGTATCCTGATGGCGGACCGGGCTGACCGGAACCGGCGACCGGGGCACATCGCGCGGTGTGTTGCGTTCCGTGGCCGGTTCACCTGCGCCAATCGCTACGGGCGCCGCTGGGCGTGACGGGGAAACAGCCGCCGTATTCGGGGTAGTCGTGGCGGCTGCGGAGGATGTGGCAACCTTGTTCGGTGTCGTGGCGGCTTCGCCGTTGACCGGAAACACTGGCACCGTTGCTGCCCCGGTGGTGATGGCGGACGCGGCAGGTTCCCGCACTTCACTGGCGGGATACGGGCCATTGACCGGGGTTGGCACCGTCTGACCGGTCAGTTGGGTAACGATCATCGCGGACGTGAAAATCTGGACGGGGTCCAGATGATGCGGTTGGGGCTCGATCACAGGATGCGTCAGGCGCGTCGGGGTATCGGGCCCAGCAACCGGTTTTTGATCGGCCTGCCCGGATGAATTGACGTCACCGTCGTTTGCCGGGGCAGGAAACAGGGCTTCAAACATTGGGTTGGCGGATTGGACCAAGGGGGACGGCGCGGCATGATGTCCGCGATTGACATCCGCTTTGCCTGGAAGGTGATTTTCTGGTTCAGTCTTGTCGGTTTGGGCCTTGAGCGCGCCGTTTGTGGTGACCACGGGATCGTTTTCCGCCGGTTGAGTGGGCCAAGCATCAAGACTTGCCGGGCTGGTGGTTTGCGGCTTGACGGCGATTTCCGGCGCCGGTCTGACCGGCGCGATGCGCGCGAGACAGGATTGGGCACAGTGCACCGCGCCGTCGGGCGCCGCGCCGTCGGGCATCACGTCCGAAAGGGTGCCAGGGTCGTCCAGGGTGCCGGGGACATCCTTGGGCAATTCACCGTCCAGCAGCGGCGTTTCCGGCTGGGCAGCCGACGCCATTGCCCGGGCAAGCTGCGGGTGGGGCCAGGTGCGGGGAGGGGTGGCCGGTTGGGCATCAGAGTCCATCGCAGCGGCGAAGCCCGGATCGCCAGGATCGGCAGCGCTATCCGCTGCAGCGGGTGCTGCGGTCTTTCCGGTCGGCGCGGCTGCGCCAGAGATGTTCATTGCAATCATGTAATCCGACTTCTGCCATGTTTGCCGGATCATTGGGCCAAATCGTTACCACCTGTTTACCGCGCCAGCGCATAGTCGCAAAAATCCGCTGCAATAGGAGAATCCTGTGCAACCCTTACCTGTGACCACCGCAACTGGCAGCCCCGACGCGGCAGCCAGTGCCAATCGCCGGGAACTGTTGATGGAAAAGGCAAAATCGCTGGAAGCGGCCTTTCTGTCGGAAATGCTGTCGCACGCCGGGCTGGGGGCATCGGAAGGCGCATTCTCAGGCGGAATCGGTGAGGAGCAGTTCGCCTCGTTCCTGCGTGAAGCTCAGGCGAAATCCATTGTCGACCACGGTGGAATCGGACTTGCCGAGCAATTGTTTCAATCCTTGGTGAGAAAAGAAAATGCAACAGAATGACGCCCATGCGGTGCCCAACGCCGCACTTTTGCTCGACCGGGTCTATGAGGCGCTTCTGCGGGCGGACTATGGCGCGCTGGAGGGGCTTTCTGCCAATCTGGATCGTGAATTGCACAGCCCAAGCGGCAAGATCACCGAGGCGGGGCTGCAGCTGATCCAACGCAAGGCTGAACGCAACGCCACCGTTCTGCTGGCGGCACAACGGGGCATCAGGTCGGCGCGGCGGCGGCTGGCCGAGATCAGGACGACGGCCTCGGGTCTGGTGACCTATGACCGCAGCGGTCGTCGCGCCGAGGTCAGCGAAAGCCGCAGTCTGGCGCAAAGGCTGTAGGATTTTCGTTCAAATCCCCCGCATTGTTCCCTTGGTGGTTAGCACTCTTTTATTTCTTCAACGGTCATATCGAGCTTGCATCCCAGGTGGGGTGGCGCGTCCCGGGTCGTCCGGCCGCATTGGAAAGAACGCCCAATCTGCCATCCTTGGTGATGGCGCCCCAAGCTGTGCGCAAAGCG
>JAYTCN010000377.1:0-7835 GCA_043736475.1 Paracoccaceae bacterium | reverse complement strand
CTCATTTCAGTTCATACACAACTTTCGATCATAGCTCTTCTAAAAAAAGCGACGGCGTTCGGGGCTGGCCTAGGGCCATTCGCGAGGGAGTCGAAGTGAGATACGCCATGATTCACAAATTCCGAAATCAACTCGCCGGCGGCAGCGGCACCGATCAGGACGACCAGCCCGGTGAGAAGCGTCGTGGCAGCGCCCCAGCGGGTGGCGGAAGCGAGGCTTGCAAGATTCTGTGCCGCCGTCTCGATGCCGTCGCGCACCGAGATCATGGTGATATTCGGGAATCTGTCGGCCACGGCGCGCAATAACCGGCCTTCGGATTCGGGTGCGGAATAGATGGTGGCGATATGGCTGTGTGGGGCGCCTTGCAGGGCGCCCGGATTCATGACCATCAGAAAATTGATCCCCATATCGCGGAATTCGACGACGCGCAGGCTGGTAATCCTGGCGGTAATGTCGCGGCCGAGGACGTTGACGGTGATACTGTCACCGAGCTTCAGGCCGAGTTCGGCGGCCTCCGCTGCCGCGAAGCTGACCAGCGGGGGGCCGTCATAGTCCGGCGGCCACCATTGTCCCTCGGTCAGGATCGTGCCTTGCGGGGCGGCGGCGGAATAGGTGACCCCGCGATCGCCATGCAGGGCCCAATGTCCGTGGCCGCCAAGATCGGCGGTCGGGCTGTCGTTGATGCGGGTGATGACGCCGCGCAGCATCGGCGTTGTTTCGGTCTTTTCGACACCGGTGTCGGCGGTTGTGATCGCCTTGAATTCTTTGATCTGGTCGCTCTGGATATCGAGCACAAAAAATGCCGGGGCAATTTCCGGCAGCTCTTGCGCGAAAGAATTCTGCAGGTTGGCATCGATTTGCCCGATTGTGGCCAGAACAGCCAAACCAAGGCCAAGCGACAGGATCACCGAGGTTGTCTCGCCGCCGGGACCGCCGACGGCCCCAAGGGCAAAATGCAGTGCCGGGGTTCGGCGGCCAAGACGCGATTTTGCCAACCGGCCGGCAATACGGCGGGTCAGCAATGCTGCGAGCCAAAGAATGCCCAAAGCGACCGCTATTGCGAAGGTAAACCAGAGTGTGAGTTCGGTCAGGTCAGAAAACCAGGCCGCACAGGCGATCAACGCGACGGCGATCAGAGCCACTGCAAGAACATAGGACCATTCGGGCATGCGGATGCGTTCTTCGATCTGGTCGCGAAACAAACCGCCGGCGCTGATGGTGCGCGTCCGTGCCAGCGGCCAGATGCTGAACGCCAACATGGCGAGTATGCCGTACAGGGCAGCCTCCGCCAGTGGCCGGGGGTAGATGGCAAACAGGGCCGGAACCGGCAACCGATCGGCAAGCAAAGGTCCGAGGAAAGCCGGAATTGCGGCTCCGACGATCAATCCGAGCGCAATTCCGAGCAAACCCAGCAGGCAGACCAGCGTCAGGTAGATCGAAAATATCGTGCTGCCTGACGCCCCCAGCGTCTTGAGCGTGGCAATCGTATCGGTCTTTCTTTCCAGATAGCTGCGAACCGCGGCCGATACACCAATGCCGCCGACCGCAAGCCCGGCGAGACCAACGAGCACCAGAAAGGACCCCATCCGGTCGACAAAGCGGGCGATGCCGGGGGCGGCATTGCGCCGGTCTGTCCAGCGCAGACCGGTAGCAGAAAAGCGTTTTTCGGCGTCGGTCTTGAGCCTTGGCAATTTGGCCGCGTCCGGCAACGCCAGCCGATAGGCAGAATTGAAAAGTGAGCCCGGTTCGAGCAATCCGCTGCCCTCGAGTGCCTGCGACCGCAAGATGATCTTGGGACCAAAGGAAAACCCGGCGTCGGCATTGTCGGGCTCCTTTAGCAGCACTGCGCGCAAGGTGAACCGGCTGGCACCAAGGGAAATCTCATCGCCCACAGCCAAATCCAGCCGCTGGACCAACGATTTTTCGGCGACAATTCCGTTTCCGGCCAAAGCTTGGGCCAGCGGGATTTGCGGGACGAGTTCGACCGCGCCGTAGATTGGATAGGCGCTGTCGACTGCCTTGACCTGAACCAGTGCGCGGTCCTCACCCCGGACCAGCATCGAGCGGAACTGGATCGTTTCCGACACTTTTGTGGCGTTGGAATTCATCCAGGCCAGTTCGTCGGCGCTGGCCCTTCGGTAGGTGAACGCGGCTTCGGCGTCACCGCCAAGAATTGTCGTCGCTTCCCGGGCCAACCCGGCTTGAATGGCACTTCGCACGGATCCCACGATGGTAATCGAAGCGACCCCCAAGGCAATGCACGCGAGAAATATCCGGAATCCGGCGATGCCGCCGCGTAATTCACGCCGGGCAATGCGCAACGCGGCGGGCATTTTCATGCGATCTGACCGTCTTGCAGATGCACGATCCGGTCGCAGCGGGCCGCAAGTTCCGGGGCATGGGTGACCAGAACCAATGTCGCCTCGTGGGTGTCGCGCAAGCCAAAAAGCAGATCCATGATCGCCGCCCCGTTGACACCGTCAAGATTTCCGGTCGGCTCATCGGCCAACAGAATTTTCGGCCTCGAGACGGAAGCGCGCGCCAGGGCGACGCGCTGTTGTTCGCCGCCGGAAAGCTGTGTTGGATAATGGTCGAGCCGGTGGGCAAGGCCGACCCGGCCAAGTTCGGCCCGGGCGCGTTCGCCGGCGTCCGGAATGCCGGCAAGATCGAGTGGTGTGGCGACGTTTTCAAGCGCGGTCATGGTCGGGATCAGGTGGAAAGACTGGAAGACCACCCCCATATTTGTCCGGCGAAATCGGGCAAGCGCATCTTCGCCCATCGCCGTCAGGTCTTGCCCCAAGGCCCTGATGGTGCCACCTGTGGCGGTTTCCAGTCCGCCCATCAGCATGAGGAGCGACGATTTGCCTGAACCCGACGGACCGACCAGCCCGAGCGTCTCGCCTTTTGCAATCGCCAGGGTGATGCCTTTGAGGATCGCGACCGGTCCGGCATTGCCGTCGAGCGTCAGGCGCACATCGTTGAGCGAAATCACGGGATCGTTCATGTCGGGGATTTCCGCTGCTTTGGGGTCTGGAACTGGATATGGGGTGACAGCAGGGCTGCGCAAGGCGGGTTTTGCTTTGGCTTTGGTATTTGCCATGCAACCCGCCAGCGCCGAGACGGTGATCCTGGCCTTTGGCGATTCGCTCACCGCCGGGTTCGGTCTGCCGGCAGGCGAAGGGTTCACCGCGCAGCTCGAGGCCTGGCTGCGGGCCGAGGGCGCGGACGTGCGGGTGGTGAATGGCGGCGTGTCGGGCGACACGACGGCGGGAGGGCTGGCGCGGATCGATTGGTCGTTGACCGAGGACATTGATGCGGTGATCGTCGAACTTGGCGGCAATGACTTGCTGCGGGCACTGCCGCCGGCCGAGGCGCAGGCCAATCTGGACGGCATCATGGCGGCGATTGCGGCGCGGCAGCTGCCGGTGTTGCTGGCGGGCCTGTCCAGCCCGCCAAATTTTGGTCCGGAATACAAGCAGGCGTTTGACACGATGTTTCCGGAATTGGCGGCAAAATACGCGGCGCTGCTCTATCCGAATTTTCTGACGCCGGTGGCGAAGGACAAGAGCCTGATGGAAATCGCTGCCATGTTTCAGGCCGATGGCCTGCACCCCAATGCCGACGGGGTGGCGGCTATTGTGGACGATATCGGGCCATACGTGCTGCTTCTGCTTGCCTCGGTTGAGTGATCTCGCCGAAACCGGGCTGCATCCAGAAAGGTTGGGCCAGTTCGCGGGCGACATCGGCCCGGGTCAGGCCGAGGTCGCGCAATGCCGCCGCGTCGAGTTGCGCGAGCTGGCGGTGCTGGCGGGCGACGGCCAGGCGGGTCTGCAGCCAGCGGAAAAAGCCGGATTTGCGGTGCAATGGGCGGGCTGAAGCGGGTTCAAGAAACATGATGGCCTCCATGAGCATCCGTGATGTTATGTGAATGAATCATCGTTTTGGTTGATTTGTTTTGACTCCGGCAGACAAATAAGTAAAATGAATGTTTAAGACGCCAAACATCACGGATTTTGATATGGCAAGGAACATTGATCTGACTGCGTTGCGATCGTTTGTGGCGGTTGCTGAATCCGGTGGCGTTACCCGTGCCGCAGGGCAGTTGCATCTGACCCAATCGGCGGTGTCGATGCAGCTGAAGCGGCTGGAGGAGTTTCTGGGCCAGTCCTTGCTTGACCGCGCCGGACGCGGGGTGGCGCTGACGGCGCAGGGTGAGCAGTTGCTGAGTTACGGCCGGCGGATGCTGGCTTTGAACGACGAAGTCTGGGCCCGGATGAACAATCAGGATTTCGAGGGCGAAGTGCGCTTGGGGGTGCCGTGTGACATCTTGCACCCGCATATTCCGCGGGTGTTGCAAAGGTTCGCAGCGGAATATCCGCGGATGAAGGTGCAGCTTTGCTCGTCATTCACCAAGATTTTGAAGGAAGAACTGGGCCGGGGCGAGCTGGACCTGATTCTGACCACCGAAGTGGACACCGACGCCGGGGCGGAGACATTGGAACTGACGCCGCTGGTGTGGATTGGTGCGCCGGGGGGAAATGCCTGGCGGGCGCGACCGATAAGGTTGGCGTTTCTGACCCATTGCATGTTCCGCCGCATGACCCAATCGGCATTGGATGAGGCCGGGATTGTCTGGGAAAGCGGGGTGCAGTCGGATTCTGACAGCACGATTGACGCAACCATTGCTGCCGATCTGGCGATTGCGGCACGGTTGCTGAGCGCGGCGCGACCCTATCACGACGTGATTGAGGCTGGCAGCGGTCTGCCCAGGTTGCCGATTTTCAAAATCAACATGTATCAAAGCAAGAACAGCACCGGCGTGATCGATTATTTGGCGGATTTGATCCGGTCGGCCTATGGCCAGAAGCGGGCGATGGCGGCGGAATAAAATTGCCGCGCCTCTGTGCCAGAATGACCACTCGCTTTATCCGGGCGAGTGTGGCAAACGCCGCGCTCACTCGTTCTCCAAAGGCTGAAAACTCATGGCATTGCGCAATATCGCGATCATCGCCCACGTTGACCACGGCAAGACCACGCTGGTTGACGAGCTGCTGAAGCAGTCGGGAGCGTTCCGCGACAATCAGGCGGTGGCCGAGCGGGCGATGGATTCCAACGACATCGAGCGCGAGCGCGGGATCACGATTCTGGCCAAATGCACCAGCGTCGAATGGAAAGGTGTGCGGATCAATATCGTCGACACCCCGGGGCACGCCGACTTTGGCGGCGAGGTCGAGCGCATTCTGTCGATGGTCGACGGCGTCGTGCTGCTGGTTGATGCCGCCGAAGGGCCGATGCCGCAGACCAAGTTTGTGACCGCCAAAGCGTTGCGGCTGGGGCTGCGGCCGATCGTGATTTTGAACAAGGTCGACAAGCCGGAAGCCGAATCCGACCGCGCTTTGAACGAATGTTTCGATCTGTTCGCCAACTTGGGTGCCACCGACGAGCAATTGGATTTTCCGCATATGTATGCGTCGGGCCGGGCGGGCTGGGCCGATATGGAACTGGACGGGCCGCGCAAGAATCTGGACGCCTTGTTTGATTTGATCGTCAAACATGTGCCGGCACCAAAACAGATTGCCGCGACGACCGAGCCGTTTGCGATGCTGGTCACAACCTTGGCGGCTGACCCGTTTCTGGGCCGCATCCTGACCGGTCGGATTGAATCGGGGATCGTGAAATCGGGCCAGACGGTGAAGGCGATTGGCCGCAATGGCGAGCCGGTGGAGAATTTCCGGGTTTCGCGTATTCTGGCGTTTCGCGGGTTGTCGCGGCAGCCGATCGATCATGCCGAGGCGGGGGATATTGTTTCGCTGGCCGGGATGCAGAAGGCAACCGTGGCCGATACGATTGGCGACATGTCCTTGACCGACGCCATTCATTCGCAGCCGATCGATCCGCCGACGATTTCGGTGACCTTCGGCATCAATGACAGCCCGCTGGCGGGCCGCGACGGCAAGAAAGTGCAGAGCCGGGTGATCCGCGAGCGGCTGATGAAAGAAGCCGAATCCAACGTGGCGATCAAGGTGACCGACACACCGGGCGGCGACGCCTTTGACGTGGCCGGTCGTGGCGAATTGCAGATGGGCGTGTTGATCGAGAACATGCGCCGCGAAGGGTTCGAATTGTCAATTTCGCGCCCGCAGGTCTTGTATCGCTACGAAGATGGCCAGCAGCTGGAGCCGGTCGAGGAAGTGACCATCGACGTCGACGAGGAATATGCCGGCGCGGTGATCGACAAGCTGACCCAGCGCAAGGGCGAGTTGGTCGAGATGAAACCGGCGGGTACCGGCAAGACCCGGCTGATCGCCCACGTGCCGTCGCGCGGGCTGATCGGCTATCAGGGCGAGTTCATGACCGACACCCGCGGCACCGGGGTGCTGAACCGGGTGTTTTTTGCCTGGCAGCCCCACAAGGGATTCATCCAGGGCCGCCGCGAAGGCGTGCTGGTGTCGATGGAGGCTGGCGATTCGGTGGCCTATGCGCTGTGGAAACTGGAGGACCGGGGGCGGATGTTCATTGGTTCGGGCGAGCAGATTTACGAAGGCATGATCATTGGTCAGCATTCGCGCGACAACGACCTGGATGTGAATGCGCTGAAGGGCAAGAAGTTGACCAACGTCCGCGCCTCGGGCACCGATGAAGCCGTGCGGCTGACCACGCCGATCACTTTCAGCCTTGAAGAGGCGATTGCCTATATCGAGACCGACGAGCTGGTCGAGGTGACCCCCCTGCACATCCGGCTTCGGAAAAAGTTCTTGAACCCGCATGACCGCAAGCGCGAAATGCGAAAAGAGGCGAGTTAAGTCGCGCAAAAGTTGCACATTGCATTGCAAAATGCAAAACACGCATAGGGTGAGTAAAGCGAGCGACGGCGCATTGGTTTACGCGCAGGGCACACGCCAGGATTGAAAAAATAGTATCGTTTAATATCAGTGACTTACAAAATAGTTTGATAAAAATTTCGCGGTTTCTATATTTTGGCACGATTCTTGCATCTACTATACGTAGAATACATTGGAAAATGAGGCCGGAAAATGAAACACGCAGTAGATGTACACGTCGGCAAACGGGTTCGCCATCGGCGGTGGATGGTCGGGATGACACAGCAACAGCTTGGCGAAATTGTTGGTATCAAGTTCCAGCAAATCCAGAAGTACGAGACGGGGATGAATCGCATCAGCGCCTCGCGCCTGTGGGATATCGCCAGTGCGCTGGAAGTGAACATCAGTTTCTTCTTCGAGGGATATGAGGGCGCCGTCGCCGGCAGTGCGGCAAAAAATGCAGATCCGCGCGGCGATCTTCTGGCGGACAAGGAAGCGCTGGAACTGGTGCGGTCGTATTACCACATTCCGGAAGCGCAACGGCGGCGGTTGTTCGATTTGGCCCGCGTGCTGAGCGACGTTGCCTGATTGACGGCGGCGGTTTGATCTGAAATCCCCGTATGGCAGGCGTCATACGGGGGTTCCGTTGGATTATTCGCTCAATGAACTGAACGGTCTGATGGAAATTGCCCATCAATTGGCCGATTCAGCGCGGCCGGTGACCTTGAAGTATTTCCGTCAGCGGCATTTGGCCCATGAAAACAAGGCAAGTGCCGGGGCGTTTGACCCGGTGACTGTCGCGGATCGCGAGTCGGAACTGGCCATGCGCGATATTCTGGCCCAGAAACGCCCGAACGATGGAATACTGGGCGAGGAACATGCACCGGTCGCAGGCACTTCAGGCCTTACCTGGGTGCTCGATCCGATAGACGGAACCCGGTCATTTATCAGCGGAACCCCAAGCTGGGGGGTACTCATCGGGCTCGATGCCGGCGAAGGCCCGATTCTGGGAGT
>JAYTCN010000376.1:0-3337 GCA_043736475.1 Paracoccaceae bacterium | reverse complement strand
ACGAGAGGTCGCCTTTGTAGGACAGCACGATCGGACGGTCGTTGGCGATGAATTCGGCGAACAGCGACAGGATGAACAGGGTGACGAAAATCAGCAGCGACCAGAAGGCGCGTTTGTTGGCGCGAAAATTGCTCCAGCGGCGGCGTTGCAGGGGGGAAAGCCTCATGCCTCGCGGCTTTCGAAATCAATGCGCGGATCGACCCAGACATAGGTGAGGTCGGATATCAGGCCGATGAGAAGGCCGATCAGCGAGAACACCCAAAGGGTTCCGAACAATACCGGATAATCGCGGTTGACCGCCGATTCAAAGCCGAGCCTGCCCAGACCGTCCAACGAGAACACGGTCTCGATAATCAGCGATCCGGCGAAGAACACCGAGATGAAAATGCCGGGAAAACCGGCGATGATGATCAGCATGGCGTTGCGGAAGACGTGGCCGTAAAGCACGCGGCGCTCGGTCAGGCCCTTGGCGCGGGCGGTCATCACATATTGTTTTTTGATTTCCTCCAGGAAGGAGTTTTTGGTCAGAAGGGTCAGGGTGGCGAAGGAGGAAATGGTCGAGGCGACCACCGGCAGGGTGATGTGCCAGAAGTAATCTTTGATTTGGCCAAAGTAGGACAGTTCCTCAAAATTGTCCGAGGTCAGGCCGCGCAGCGGAAAGAATTGCCAGTACGAGCCACCGGCGAACAAGACCAGCAAGAGGATGGCGAACAGGAAGGACGGGATGGCATAGGCGACGATGATGGTGGCCGAGGTCCAGGTGTCGAAGGCCTGGCCGTCTTTCATCGCCTTGCGGATGCCGAGCGGGATCGAGATCAGATAGGCCAGCAGGGTCGACCACAGGCCGAGGGTGATCGAGACCGGCATTTTTTCCAGCACCAGATCGAGGACCGAGATCGAGCGAAAATAGCTGTCGCCAAAATCGAAGCGGGCATAGTTGCCGAGCATCAAGAGGAAGCGTTGCCAAGCCGGTTTGTCAAAGCCGAATTGTTTTTCGAGGTTGGCAATGAACTCCGGCGGCAGGCCGCGGGCGCCCTGGTATTTGCTTTCGCTCAGGGTCTCGCTGCCGCCGGCGATACGGTCGAGCGCGTCGGCGTCGCCTTCAAGCTGGGCGAGAATTTGTTCGATCGGGCCGCCGGGGACGAACTGGATCAGCACGAAGTTGATCAGCATGATCCCGAGCAGAGTCGGGATCATCAACAGGATGCGGCGGAGAATATAGGCGGCCATTAGGTTTGGCAGTCGTCATTGCGAGCGAAGCGAAGCAATCCAGCGGTGGCGTGACGGATTGCCTCGTCGCTGCGCTTCTCGCAATGACGAGCGGCGGCTGCCAATTTCAATACGCCCCTTTGGCCTTCAAATCCGCAGCCTTGTCGGCATTAAACCACCACAGAGATTCCGCGCCGAGGGCAAATTTCGGGATCGGACCGTGGTCATAAATGTCGAGGTAAGCCACCGTGTAGACCGCCTTGTACCACTGCGGCACCCAGATGTGCATGGCGCGGATGGTGCGGTCAAAGGCGCGCACGGCGACGTCAAGATCGGCGCGGCTGTCGGCGGCTTCGACGATGGCGATCAGTTCGTCCACCGCCGGGTCTTTCAGACCGGCTTTGTTGAACAGGCTTTCGTCGGCGCCCGATGAGCCGAAATACTGGCGCAGGCCGGGGCCGGGGGTCAGCGAGGTGCCGATGTTGCTGGTGATGATGTCGAAATCCGAGGTGCGTTCGCGGGTTTCCATTTGCGCGGAATCAACCGACGTGTTCACCGCCTCGATGCCGAGTTGTTTGAGGTTTTCGACATAGGGGTTGATGATGCGGTCAAATTGCGGGTTGTCGTTGAGAAATTCGACGATCAAAGGTTCGCCCGCCGCGTTCTTGCGGATGCCGTCTTGCAGGGTGAAGCCGGCTTCGTCGAGCAATGCGCCGGCAGCGCGGCGCAGTTCGCGGTCAAGCTGGTCTTCCTTGGAAACCGGCGGCACGAAAGCGGGGGCATCGAACACCGCATCGGGAATGCGGCCGCGGAAGGGTTCGAGGATGGCAAGTTCTTCCGGGCCTGGCATGCCAGTGGCAGCGAGGTCGGAATTGGGCCAGAAGCTGTCCACCCGGTCATAGAGGCCGTAGAACAGGGTTTTGTTTGACCATTCAAAGTTGAACATCATGCCCAGGGCTTCGCGGACTTTCGGGTCGGCAAATTTCTCGCGCCGCAGGTTGATGATGAAACCTTGCGCATTGCCGAGGCCGCCGTCGGGCAGTTCGGTTTTGATGACATAGCCGTTGCTCAGGGCGGGGAAGTCGTAACCGGTGGCCCAGATCAGCGACGAGGCTTCCTCGCGGAAGGTGTAGTTGCCGGCCTTAAACCCTTCGAATGCGGCGGTGTAGTCGGCGTAATATTCGTAGCGCAGCGTATCGAAATTGCCGGAGCCGACGTTGACTGGCAGGTCTTTGCCCCAATAATCATCGCGGCGGCGGTAGGTGATGGCGGAGCCGGTTTCCATCGAATCGAGGATGTATTCGCCCGAGCCGATGCCGGGGACCAAAGTGGTTTCGGCGAAGTCCTTGCCTGCCCAATCCTGGCGCGAGAAGATCGGGATGCCGCCGACAACCGACGGCATTTCGCGGGTCTCGACACCGGGTTTGAAGGTGAATTTGATGGTGTGCTCATCGGGTGTTTCGATGCTGGCGACATCGGCGATGATGGCGGCGTAGGACGGCAGGCCCTTTTCGCGCAGGGTTTCAAACGAAAAACGCACGTCGTCGGCGGTGACGGATGAGCCGTCGGAGAATGTCGCTTCCGGGCGCATGTGGAACAGGACCCAACTGCGGTCTTCGGGGTATTCCATCGACGCGGCGATCAGGCCGTATTGCGAATCCGGTTCATCGGCGTTGCCGACCAGCAGCGATTCGTATTGAATCGAGGAAGCCCGTCCGGCGTTGCCGATGGGGATGAACGGGTGCATCGAATCGAAGATGCCGAAGGCCCAGGTCGAGAACTCGCCACCGGTGGGGGCATCGGGGTTTGCGTAGTCGAAATGGGCGAAATCGGCGGGGTATTTCAGTTCGCCAAAGGTCGAGATGCCGTGCGAGGTGATCACGGTGTCTTGTGCCGGAGCCGGACTTGACCAAAGCCAGAGCGCAGAAAGTGCCGCTCCGGCGAGGGCGGCGGCACCGAACGGTTGATGAATCGGCAGTGCGATGGCGATGGATTTTTTCATGGACCGGCTTTCCGCTTTGGTTGCAAGGGTCAGAACGAATCTTAGCGCAAGTTGCAGCTTGGTAAAGAGAGGAAACGGAAATGTGCGTTGGCGCATGAAAAAACCGCGCCAGCATCGGCACGGTTT
>JAYTCN010000375.1:0-7861 GCA_043736475.1 Paracoccaceae bacterium | reverse complement strand
AGCTTCGGGAGTTCAACATGGCTAGGGCGAAAATCGCGCTGATCGGCGCGGGGCAAATCGGCGGCACGCTGGCGCATTTGGTGGCGCTCAAGGAACTGGGCGATGTTGTCTTGTTCGACGTGGCCGAAGGCGTGCCGCAGGGCAAAGGGCTCGACCTGGCGCAAAGCGGACCGGTCGAAGGATTCGACGCCAGTTTGAAGGGGACCAATTCCTACGCCGATATTACCGGCGCCGATGTCTGCATCGTCACCGCCGGGGTGCCGCGCAAGCCGGGGATGAGCCGGGACGACCTGTTGGGGATCAATCTGCAGGTGATGAAAGCGGTGGGTGAAGGGATCAGGGCGCATGCGCCGGGGGCGTTTGTCATCTGCATCACCAACCCGCTCGATGCCATGGTCTGGGCCCTGCAGCAGTTTTCCGGCCTGCCGCAACACATGGTCTGCGGCATGGCCGGAATTCTGGATTCGGGGCGCTTCCGGCATTTCCTGGCCGAGGAATTCAAGGTTTCGGTGAAAGACGTGACGGCGTTCGTGCTGGGCGGGCATGGCGACACCATGGTGCCGCTGCCGCGCTATTCGACCGTGGCGGGGATTCCGCTGCCCGATCTGGTGGCGATGGGCTGGACCACGCAGGAAAAGCTGGAAGCGATCATCAAGCGCACCCGCGACGGCGGGGCCGAGATCGTCGGCCTCCTGAAAACCGGCTCGGCGTTTTATGCGCCGGCATCCTCGGCAATCGAGATGGCCGAGGCGTTTCTGAAGGATCAAAAGCGGGTGCTGCCGGTGGCGGCTTTTGTGACGGGCGCTTACGGGCTGAAAGGCATGTATGTGGGTGTGCCGGTGGTGATTGGCGCGGGCGGGATCGAGCGGGTGGTCGAGATTGCCCTGAACAAAGATGAGCGGGCGATGTTCGACAAGTCGGTCGAGGCGGTGAACGGGCTGGTGGCGGCGTGCAGGGTGATTGATCCGGGGCTGGCCTGAACTTCGATACGCGGCGTTTGCGTTTGTGCTATTCTAGGCACTGCACAAACCGGGGGCTAAAATGCGCATGCTGTTTGCTGGAATGCTTGCAGTTTCCACTTTGCCAGTTCACGCGGAACCTTCGCAGGATTGGTCGGCAGCCATGGCCCGCGATGGGCTGGCGAAAACCGAGACGGTGATTGCGGCACAGCCCTCGCCCACGGGCGATGACTTGTTCGCCTTGGGCGGTGTCCGGTTCCTGATGGCGGTCGAACAGGCCATGCAACTGCGCTGGCAGGTCGGGGCGACCGAGCCTTTGGCGCCGATGCCGCTGTTGCAGCTGGAATTGCTGCCAAACCCGGCACCCGAGCCAGCCCGCGCCAGCCTGGTGTCGGAAATCATGCGCGGCGCGGCCGGGCATCTGGCTTTGGCCGAGACTGCCTTGGCCGCAATCCCTGCGAACGGCGACGTCGGGCTGGTCATCCGGCTCGAGGACCTGTGGTTTGATATTGATGGCAACGGCCAGCGCGGAACTGGTGAGGACGTGCTGCCGATTGCGCTGTTTGCATTCACCAATCCGTGGGAGGAGCCGGTGCCGCCACCTTCGACCACGATCCGGTTCGATACGGCTGACGTGGCGTGGCTGCGCGCCTATGGCCATCTGATTTCCGGGGTCGCCAGCTTCGTGATGGCGTTTGACCCGACCGGCGCGGCGGCCAGGATCATGGCGGCGACCGATGAAAGGCACGCGCGGCTGGCTTCACCCAATCCCTCGCTCATCGAACAGTTTGACCCGGAGGGCGGGCTCGACAAGGCAACGATTGCCATTTTCGCCTTGCGCCAGCAGCCCGACGCGGATTTGACCCGGCAGACGGCGACGCATCTGCGCCAGATGATCGTGCTGAATCGCCGGTTCTGGGCGTTGTTGGCCGCCGAAACCGACAATGAGGCGGAATGGATACCGAACAGCCAACAGCAGGCTGCGCTGGGGTTCGTGCTGCCACCCGACATCGGCAAAGTTTGGTCGGCGGTTCTGGGCGATCTGGATATGATGCTTGCGGGCAAGTTATTGGTGCCGCACGTGGCCTTTCCGCCGGAATCCGGTATCAACATCGCGGCATTTTTGCAGAATCCGGCGCCGCTTGATCCGCTGGGCTGGATCCAGGGCACCGATGCCCTGCTCTATGCCGAGAAAGGCCCGGTCGTCACGGATCTGGCATGGCGCGCGTTCGAACAATTGGTCAGCGGGCGGGGGATGCTGGTGGCGCTGCTGCTGAACTGAGCTTGCATCCGGCAAATGTGATCACACAGAAAAAAATTGTGATCACAAAAGCTGATTTATTCACCGATACTTTTGAAATCCATCGTTATCGGTTTGGCAGCGTCTTTCAAACCTCGTAAAGCTATTGCTGATAGCAGTGCCGCAACCGTTCCAGCGGCGGAGGAATTTGATGAACATCCACGAGTATCAGGCCAAGAAATTGCTGCGCGATTACGGGTTGCCGGTATCGGACGGGCATGCGGTGTTGCGGGCCGAAGAGGCCAAGACGGCGGCGGGCGAGATTGACGGGCCGGTCTGGGTGGTGAAAGCGCAAATACACGCAGGCGGGCGCGGCAAGGGGCATTTTCTCGAAAGCGCCGCCGGTGCGAAGGGTGGGGTGCGGGTGACGCATTCCAGCTCGGAAGCCGCCGAGGAGGCGCAAAAGATGCTGGGCCGCACCCTGGTGACCAAGCAGACCGGGCCGACGGGCAAGGCGGTGAACCGGGTCTATATCGAGGACGGGGCCGACATCGCCCGCGAGTTGTATCTGGCGGTGCTGGTGGACCGCAGTTCTTCGCGGATTTCCTTTGTCTGCTCGACCGAAGGCGGGATGAATATCGAGGAAGTGGCGGCGGAAACACCAGACAAGATTCTGAGTTTCTCGGTTGATCCGGCGAGCGGAATTCAGGCGTTTCATGGCCGCCGGGTGGCATTCGCGCTGGCGCTGGAGGGTAGCCAGGTCAAGCAATGCGTGGCTTTGGTCACCACGCTGTACAAGATGTTCGTCGAGAAGGACATGGAGATGCTGGAGATCAACCCGTTGGTGGTGACCAGGAAGGGTGACTTGCATTGCCTCGACGCCAAGATGGGATTTGATGCCAACGCTTTGTATCGGCAGCAGGATATTGCCGCGTTGCGCGATGAAAGCGAAGAGGACCCCAAGGAACTGGCGGCGTCGAAGTTCGATCTGAACTATATCGCTTTGGACGGCGAGATCGGCTGCATGGTCAACGGCGCCGGGCTGGCGATGGCGACGATGGATATCATCAAGCTTTATGGTTCAGCCCCGGCCAATTTCCTCGACGTCGGCGGCGGGGCGACCAAGGAGAAGGTGACCGAAGCCTTCAAGATCATCACTTCGGACCCGCAAGTGAAGGGGATTCTGGTCAACATTTTCGGCGGCATCATGCGCTGCGACGTGATCGCCGAAGGGGTGATTGCGGCGGTGAAGGAAGTGGGGCTGAAGGTTCCCTTGGTCGTGCGGCTGGAAGGCACCAACGTGGCTTTGGGCAAGAAGATTTTGAATGAGTCCGGGTTGGCAGTGATCGCGGCGGATGATCTGGGGGATGCGGCGGAGAAGATTGTGGAAGAGGTGAGGGCGGCGGGGTGAGGGGATGGAGGAAATAGCCCAAAAAATGACCGAAGCGACCAGCGCCGACTTGTTGAAATGTATCGGCGTTATCGTATTCGGTTTGGGCTATTGGATGATAGCGACGATGATTGTAGCGACCAGCGGAAATAAGGATGCCATAATCGAAGTTGCAAGGCATAATCTATGGACGAAAATATTCCACGGGCGGTCACTGACAACCGAGGAAGTCAATAAACGCATCATTCCAGGAATTTGGACTATTTACAGATATTTTGGGCGAATTGGCCAAATAATCGGAGTGTTTGTTATGGTCATCGGTGCAGGAATGTCGATCATTATTTTGATATCACTCTTGATCAAAAGACTGGCTTGAACATGCAAAGTAAATGTTCCCGAGCAAACCCCGATTTACGAACAAATCGGTGCCCCGAAACCCACCCTACAAATGAGACGAAAATGAACCTGCCCTTCGACCAAACCTCACGCAGCTTCCCCCAAGTCCGGGCGCGCCAAGGGTTGGATGGTGTCCAGTTCGCGGGTCAACGCTGTGTCGGCATGGATGCAGTCGATTTCATAGTATTTCTGCAGGTTAATCCAGAACCCCACAGACATCTTGAAATACCGGGCCAGCCGCGCGGCGGTGTCGGTCGTCAGTCCGGTTTCTTCGCGGACCAGCCGTTCAATACGGGTGCGCGGAACGCCAATGGCGCGAGCGATTTTGCCCGACGTCAGCTTCAGCGGTTCCATAAATTCGGTCCGCAGCATTTCGCCGGGATGGATCGGCGGGTTGGCATGAAATTCAATCATTTTTTTACCTCAGTGATAATCCACGATTTCAACATCTTCGGAACCGTTTTCGAGCCATCGAAAGCAAAGCCGCCATTGGCGGTTGATCCGGATAGACCATTGACCGATCCGATCCCCTTGCAGGGCCTCCAATCGGTTCGACGGCGGAAGCCGCAAGTCCTCGATCCGCATTGCCGCCATCAAGGCCCGAACTGCTTTTTGCGCCGGACGAACCAGATCGGCCGGAAAGCGAGCGGGCACGGCACCCGTCATCAAAACTGCGACCCGCTTGTCACGCACCGAAACGATCATCGCCGCTTTGTATCGCACCATGATACAGCAGTCAACCAACATGTATCACACCATGATACACAACCACATCGGCGGGTCGCATGACCGAGCTTCGCGCTTGTCCGGTTTGCGAGGCGGCAGAGGTAAAACCTTTGCCCAATTATTCCCCGAGCCCGTGGCAAGTCGCCGAATGCTCCGCCTGCGGATTCGTCTACCTGCGCAACCCGCCTGGGTATTCGGCGCTGGTGCAAGATTTCGCCTGGGAAACGACTTCTGCCGATTTGAATCTGGTGCGACAAGAACGCTCGCCGAAACTGCGCTCGACCAGCCGTTCGGTGATGAAATGGAGCAAGAAGTTTCGCCAGGATCACAACGAACGATTTGCCCGGATGTTTGGAGCGGGCAAAGTTTTGGACATCGGTTGCGGACGCGGGCACAGGTTGAAAGCGCCGATCATCCCCTATGGCATCGAATTGTCGCGCAACCTGCATGAGCAGGCCGATGCAATCATGCGATCACTCGGCGGATATTGCCTGCACGCGCCCGGGGCAGAGGGCATCTGGCAGTTTGAAGAGGATTTTTTTGACGGAATTCTGATGCACTCGTATCTGGAGCATGAAGAGGCGGTCATGCCTGCTCTTCTTGGTGCCCATCATGCGTTAAAGCCGACAGGCAAGATATTCGTTCGAGTGCCCAATTTTGCCTCGTTGAACCGGCGTTTGATTGGCCCGAATTGGTGCGGGTTTCGCTACCCTGACCATGTGAATTATTTCACCTTGCAAAGCCTGCGAGCCATAGCGGCGAAGGCGGGGTTTGATACGCGGCTGGTCAACCGTTTCAGTCTAATGATCAACGACAATATCCACGCCATGATGACCAAAAGCCCAGCAATCTAGGAAATCCGATGCCTAGCAAGTTTAACTATTCCAGTATCGCGCGAAGATGGCACTTGTCATCGCTATGTGGAACTTTGGCTTTTTTGCTGATTACGGCATGTGCGGTGTCGGGAACGCGTTCGGCCGATGGTTATGAGTTGGCCAACATGGACATCGAAAACATTGTTCCCAAATCTACCGCAAAGGCCTTTGTCACCGCCTTCGAAAACTTCTGTCTGCCCGGCGTCGACGACCCGGCGTCTTTGCCAGCGCGACTGCGAGCGGCTGATTATGTCGAAGTGCCCGCGCGCGGAAACCGCATGTTCCGATTCTTCGTTGTCGATGACCGCCGTCCTGCCGTCGGTTTCTCGGTTACGAAGGCAGGGGTGTTTTGCGGCGTCAGCGCCGAATCCCGGACTGGTCAGACGAGTCGTGTGCAATTCTCTGTTGCCGCGAACTTCCCTACGGCCCAACCGATGGATCCGGCAAAGGTTTCGCGCGATGCGGAACAGGCATGGGTGGCTGGTGACGGCAGCGGCACGACGATTTTCACCCTGCGCTTTACCCGGACCGGTCCACCTGCAAAGCTGACTTATGCTGTCTTCAAACCCAAATAGCGCGATACCCGACTTGGGTTCCGCTGCTCCTTGAAAACGAAAGCCGACAATGCCCGTACTCGTCAACGAAAACACCCGTGTCATCTGCCAGGGCATCACCGGAAGCCAGGGCACGTTCCACAGCGAGCAGGCAATGGCCTATGGGACCAAGATGGTCGGCGGGGTGACGCCGGGCAAGGGTGGCGAGCGCCATATCGGGCTGCCGGTATTCAATACAGTGGCTGAGGCGTGGGCTAAGACGCAGGCGAACGCGACGGTGATCTATGTGCCGCCGCCGTTTGCCGCCGATGCGATACTGGAGGCGATCGACGCGCGCATGGAGCTGATCGTCTGCATCACCGAGGGCATTCCGGTGCTTGACATGATGAAGGTCAAGCGGGCGCTGGAAGGGTCGGGGTCGATCCTGATCGGGCCGAATTGTCCGGGGGTGATCACGCCGGACGCCTGCAAGATCGGGATCATGCCGGGGCATATCCACAAGCGCGGCTCGGTCGGCGTGGTGTCACGCTCCGGCACGCTGACCTATGAGGCGGTCGGGCAGACGACGGCGATCGGGCTGGGCCAGTCAACTTGCATCGGCATCGGCGGCGACCCGATCAAGGGGTTCGAGCATATCGACGCGCTGGAATTGTTTCTCGGTGATCCGGACACCCATTCGATCATCATGATCGGCGAGATCGGCGGCTCGGCCGAGGAGGATGCGGCCCAGTTTCTGCGCGATGAAGCCCGGCGTGGCCGCAGCAAGCCGGTGGCCGGGTTCATCGCCGGCCGCACCGCCCCGCCGGGGCGGCGGATGGGCCATGCGGGGGCGATCATTTCGGGCGGCAAGGGTGATGCGGAAAGCAAGATCGAGGCGATGAAGGCCGCCGGGATCGTAGTGGCGGAAAGCCCGGCACGGCTGGGTGAAGCGGTGATGAAGGCGATTGGGAAGTGAAACAATTCAAAGGAGCACGTGCCTAGGGCACCGGAGACTCAAAATGACCGACCAATCCCCGAACCAGATTTTCCATTCCTCGTCGTTCCTGCAGGGGCAGAACGCGGAATATATCGCGCAGTTGCAGGCGCGGTATGCGAGCAACCCGGATGCGGTGGATGCGTCATGGCGTGAATATTTCCGCGCCCTCGGCGACGACGGGCGCGACGCCAAAGCGGCTGCCGCCGGCCCTTCATGGGCGCGCAACGATTGGCCGCCGCAGGCCAATGGCGAGCTGATCTCGGCGCTCGACGGGCAATGGGGGGCGGAGCCTGCGAAAGTTGCGGGCGACAAGATAAAAGCCAAAGCCGAGGAAAAGGGCGTCGGCCTGAGCGAGGGCCAGGTGCGCCAAGCGGTACTGGATTCGGTCCGCGCCATCATGCTGATCCGCGCCTACCGCATTCGCGGTCATCTGTCGGCTGACCTCGATCCGCTGAAATTGACCCCGCCGGCCCCGCATCCCGAACTCGACCCGAAAAGCTATGGTTTTGCCGAGGCCGATCTCGACCGGCCGATCTTTATCGACAATGTGCTGGGGCTGGAAGTCGCCAGTTTGCGCGAGATCGTGGCGCTGTTGCAGCGGACCTATTGCGGCACCTTCGCGCTGCAGTTCATGCATATTTCCGATCCGGTGCAATCGGCCTGGCTGAAGGAGCGGATCGAGGGTTACGGCAAGGAAATCGCCTTCACCCGCGAGGGGCGCAAGGCGATCCTGAACAAGCTGGTC
>JAYTCN010000374.1:0-7865 GCA_043736475.1 Paracoccaceae bacterium | reverse complement strand
TTCGCCGGAGCGCTGGGGATATTCTCGGTCGCGCCGATCATTGCGATCATGGCGATGTACGGGCTGGAAATGCTGGTGACGGTGATCCAGGCCTATGTCTTTACCATCCTGACCTGCGTGTATCTGAACGATGCACTGCATCCTGGGCACTGATTTTTCAAGCATTCCAAACAGGGAGATACCATCATGGAAGGCAATATCGAGGTAATGGGCCGTTTGATCGGCGCCGGTCTGGCTTGCACCGGCATGGGCGGCGCGGCTCTGGGCGTGGGCCTTGTCGTCGGCAACTTCCTGTCGGGCGCGTTGCGCAATCCGGCCGCGGCAGGTGGCCAGACCGCCACCATGTTCATCGGCATCGCCTTTGCCGAGGCTTTGGGGATCTTCTCGTTCCTCGTCGCCCTTCTGCTGATGTACGCATTCTGATCCAAAGCGGATCAGCGACGTAAAATCGCCCGGGTCGGCCTTGTTGGTCGGCCCTGAAAGCCATCGGAGAGCATCATGGCGACAGCAGCAACAACGGCAGAGGCCGGTCACGAAGTGGCCAAGGTCGGCATGCCGCAGCTTGATTTCTCGACCTTCCCGAACCAGATTTTCTGGTTTCTGGTCGCCTTGGTCGCGCTGTATTTCATCATCAGCCGGATCGCTTTGCCGCGTATCGGTTCGATCCTGGAAACGCGCAGCGGGATCATCGCCAAAGATTTGGATGAGGCGGCAAGGATGAAAGAACAGGCGGTTCAGTCCGAAGCTGACTATAACGCGGCTTTGGCTGCTGCGCGGTCCAACGCTCAACGGATTGGTGCCGAAACCAAAGCCGACATAAAGAAAACGCTCGACGTCGAAACGGCCAAGGCCGACGCCGAAATTGCGGTGCAGGCCTCGGTCTCCGAGGGTCACAT
The DNA here is from genome assembly GCA_043736475.1 of Paracoccaceae bacterium. GTDB lineage: Bacteria > Pseudomonadota > Alphaproteobacteria > Rhodobacterales > Rhodobacteraceae > JANMOK01. The sequence goes on along the minus strand of JAYTCN010000374.1, from coordinate 6,969 downwards.
CCGCGAAATCCGCGACGGGGCTTTGCGGAGTATCGAAGTGGTTGCCAAGGACGCGGCCAAGGCGATCATCGCGGCGATCCTGCCCGGAGCTGCGGATGACAAAGCGGTGGACGCTGCCGTTTCGGCGCGGCTGAAAGGGTAAAGCGATGGAATTTCTCAACGATACCAATATCGTCGTTTCAATCGCCTTCGCAGCCTTTGTCGGCGTGCTGCTGTATCTGGGCGTGCCGAAAATCGTGGCCAAACTGTTGGACGGCCGGGCCGAGGGGATCAAACGCGATCTGGACGAAGCGCGGGCCTTGCGCGACGAGGCCCGGGCGATCTTGGATTCCTACGAGGCGAAGCAAAAGGCGGTTGAGGGTCAGGCAGCGGCGATTGTTGCCAGTGCGAAAGAAGAGGCACAGAACGCCGCCACCGTAGCGTCGGAAGATTTGAAAGCCACCATTGCCCGGCGGGTGCAGGCGGCAAAGGATCAGATTGCATCGGCAGAAACAGCGGCGATCCGGCAGATCAAGGATCAGGCCGCAGCGGTTGCCATTGCGGCAGCGCGCGACGTGATTGCCAGGAATATGGGGGCCGCCGACAGCAATGCCCTGATCGATTCAGCAATCAAGGACGTCGGCGAAAAGCTGCACTGAGACCATGGCAGTAGAAAAAACCCGGGCCCCCCGACCCGGGTTTTCTCCCCACACGTGACGGAGCCGACGTTACCCGGTCGGCGTAATGATGATCTCGACGCGACGGTTCTGCTGACGACCGGCGGCGGTGCTGTTCGAGGCCACCGGCTGCGATGATCCGGCGCCGGAGACACGCAGGCGGCTGGAGCGAACCCCGGAATTGATCAATACATCGGCAACCGAAAACGCCCGGTTTTGCGACAGGGCGGCATTATGCGCGGCGGTTCCGATCGAGTCGGTATGGCCGACAACTTGCACAACCGTGCCCGGGTAGCGCTGAAGGCTGCGGGCGATGTCTTGCACCGAGCCGACGAACTGTGACTTCAACTGTGCCGAGTCGAAATCAAAGGTGATTGCCTCGGGCAAGATCACGATCAGCTGATTTCCCGAACGGACAATCCGCGCGCCGCTGCCGCCCAAATCCTGGCGAAGTTCGGCTTCCTGCTTGTCGATATTGTCACCGATAGCACCGCCGATGACAGCACCAGCCATGGCGCCGATGATGCGGCCTTCTTCGCCTGGCGCAATCGCCTGACCAAGGGCGGCACCGGTAACGGCGCCGAGAATTCCGCCGGTTCCGGCATTGTAGGCCGTGCCGTCCGGGTTGGTGCAGGCGGTGAGGCCCAAAGAAGCCGCGACCGCGGCGGCGAGCGTCAGTTTTAGTGCGGGCATAGTCTGGTCTCCTCATGAAATTGCCAACGTCAACTCACATCTACCGCAGGAAGTTCCGTGATCAATCCAATAGAGGTGTTTCTCACGCCGGATTGACGCCATGCGCTGTATGTTGCCGATTGTTGCAAAAAGAGCGACCGCTAAGCCGCCTTGCTGGCATCCAGGCGTGCCGCTTCCCACGCCAGCATCGCCCGTTTGACCGGCAGGCCCCAATGATAGCCACCCAGGCCGCCCGACTTGCGCAAGGCACGATGGCACGGAATCAGCCACGAGATCGGGTTGCGGCCAACTGCGGTTCCGACCGCACGCACTGCTTTCGGATTGCCGATTCTTGCAGCGATCTGCGAATAGGTTGTCACGTGCCCCGAAGGAATTGACAGCAACGCCTCCCATACCTTGATCTGGAATGGGGCGCCGATCAAATGCAACGAGGCCTCGCCGGCGGCGCCAAAAGCTGTAGCAACCACTGCGGTCAGCGATAACCCGTTTTCAACGAATTCGGCTTTCGGCCAGCGCGACTTCATGTCCGCCAGCGCCTCGGCTTGCCCTGTGTCTTCGCTAAATGCCATGCCGCACAGCCCGCGATCGGTGCCCATTGCCAGAACTTCGCCAAATGGCGAATTGAAAAATCCATGATTGATCGTCAATCCCAGACCCGCTTCGGCATACTCGCCCGGTGTCATCGCTTCCCAGCGGACAAAAAGGTCGTGCAACCGGCCCGATCCCGACAATCCGGTTTCCAGTGATGTGTCGAGAACGGAACAGCGGTTTGCCAGCAAGTCCTTTGCGAGGTTCAGTGTCAGATACTGTTGGTATTTTTTCGGACTGACCCCCGTCCACTGGCTAAAAATGCGCTGAAAATGCGCCGGGGACAGGCCGGTCGCCGCCGCGATCGCTTCCAGCGAGGGATGTTCGCCGGACCGGTCATCGATATAGGCTATGGCCCGTGCGATCAGCGCGTAGTGATAGGGGTCCTTGGTTTGGGTCAGGTTCATCATCATGCCTCGCATCAGCTTCATTTCAGATATGCCCGCTGCGCTGTTTGCACCACCCGATTCCTGCGCTTAATAGGACAACGTCTGAAGCAAGGTCCATTATGCCAGAGCAACTCGACTATTCCACTATCAGCGAGATCTTTGGCCGATTTCACGTCGCCAACCCAAAACCCGAAGGCGAACTGGAGTATGTCAACGTTTTCACATTGCTGGTCGCCGTGACGCTTTCAGCGCAGGCAACCGACAAGAGCGTCAACGCCGCGACCCGGGTTCTTTTTGCCTTGGCCGATACGCCGGAAAAGATTCTGGCCCTTGGCGAAAGCCGGATCGCCAATCTTGTCAAAACCATCGGCCTTTACCGCAACAAGGCAAAAAACGTCATTCGCCTGTGCGAAATGCTGATCGAGAAATTTGATGGCGCTGTTCCCGCCTCACGCGCGGCGTTGCAGCTTTTGCCCGGGGTTGGACGGAAGACGGCCAATGTTGTCTTGAATGTCGGCTTCGGATTTCCGGCGCAAGCGGTCGACACCCACATTTTTCGTGTCGGCAACCGGACCGGGATTGCCAAAGGAAAAGACGTCGCGGCAGTTGAACGCGCCCTTGAAGATCATATTCCGGTCGAATACCAAATGCGCGCCCATCACTGGCTGATCTTGCACGGGCGTCACGTCTGTCAGGCCCGAAAGCCGATTTGCGGGCGGTGCATCATCAACGATCTTTGCACGTCGGAGGACAAGGTTTGAAACCGTTTCAGGTTACCGGCATCGGCAATGCTCTGGTCGATATTTTGGTTCATGTCGAGGATGAATTCCTTGCCCGGAACGGCGTGCAAAAAGGTATCATGCAGTTGATTGATACAAAGCGTACGGTCGAACTTTATTCGCGCATGGGTCCGGCAAAAGAAGTTTCCGGTGGCTCCGCCGCCAATACTATTGCAGGTATTGCCGCACTTGGCGGTCGCACGTCCTATGTCGGCAAGGTCAAGGACGATCAGTTGGGTGCGATTTTCGCGCATGACCTGCGCGCCCAGGGCGCGGCCTATACCACACGATTCGCCCCACGAAGCCACGAAGCCGAAACCGGTCGCTGCATGATTCTGGTGACACCAGAAGGTGAAAGATCGCTCAATACCTATCTCGGCGTCAGCGAGTTCCTTGCGCCCGATGATGTGGACGAAGCGCAAATGGCGGCGTCCGACTGGCTGTATCTGGAAGGTTATCGATTTGATGGCCCGGACAGCATCGCGGCGTTTGCCAAAGCCATTCGCGCCTGCCGCTCGAACGGCGGCAAGGTGGCGGTCACGTTGTCTGACCCGTTCTGCGTTGAGCGGCACCGGGCCGAATTCCTGCGGTTGATCCGCGCCGACGTGGAGGTGCTGTTTTCAAACGAGCGTGAGCTGATGTCTTTGTACCAAACCGATGATCTGGAAACGGCTATCGCCAGGGGCCGGGCCGACGTGCCGATTTTGACCTGCACGATCGGATCGCGGGGCGCAATTCTGGCGCAGGGCGACGAACGCGTCCACGCACCAGCCAATGCGACCAGGGTGGTGGACGCGACCGGTGCCGGTGACCTGTTCGCTTCGGGCGTGCTCTATGGCCTGACGACCGCGCGCGACCTGCTGACTTGTGGACAGATGGGGTGTTCGGCGGCCGGCGAGATCATCAGCCACATCGGCGCGCGGCCCGAGGCTGATTTGCGCGAGCTATTTGCCAAACACGGTTTGCTTTAGCGCATTTCAGGCAAAAGTGGGAACCGGTTTTGCCGCCCGAAATGCGCAAATTCATCTCGCAGGAGCGGTTCAGACGATTCGGTCATCGTCTGAACCGCTCCAGGCAGGCTTCGTGCTTGTCGTGACATAGTTGACCGACAAATCCCGGACCGATACCGACCAGGTCCAGGTGAGCGGATTGAACACAAAACCTTTGCGGTCGACAGGATTGAACCCCGCGCCAATCAGTTTTTCGAACAGCTCGTCGGGCGTGATGAATTTCGACCAATCATGCGTGCCCTTGGGCAGCCAGCGCATGATTCGCTCGGCACCGATAATGGCCATGAGGTAGCTTTTCGGGTTGCGGTTCAATGTTGAGCATATCATCAGCCCGCCAGGCTTCAGCAATTGAAAGCAAGCCTGAAGATACGCCAATGGGTCTGACACATGCTCGATGACTTCCATATTGAGAACGATATCGAATTGCTCGCCAGCGGCGGCCAGTGCTTCGGCGCTTGTGTGGCGGTAATCTATCTGCAAGCCCGACTGTTCGGCATGTAACCGGGCTACGGGAATGTTGCGTTCAGCCGCATCCGCGCCCAACACATCCGCCCCCAATCGCGCCATCGGCTCTGACAGCAAACCGCCACCGCAGCCGATATCCAGCAAGCGAATTCCCCGCAAGGGAAGCCGCGATTTCCGGTCGCGGCCATATTCCGCTGTGATCTGATCCACGATATAGCCAAGGCGGCAGGGATTGAGCATGTGCAACGGTTTGAACTTTCCGGAGGGATTCCACCATTCTGCTGCCATCGCCTCAAATTTGGCAACTTCACTGCTGTCAATCGTGTTGGTTCTTGCCATTGCACTCGCCTTTTCAACCTGCCATGATTTTGACCTGACGGCACTGATAGGGCAAGTATGCGAGAGAGTGCGAGCCAAAATGGCGCAGGGCCCCGGCAAGGTCTTTATCCGCCGCTAGAGCCGTTTCATCACCAAATGATGGATGTCCCGGGTGGTCACCGGATTTATGTTGAACGGTCCGGTAATCCGGCAGGTGAGCCCGTGGTCGTTCTTCATGGTGGCCCGGGGGGTGGATGCACCCCGGGAATGCGCCGATTTTTTGATCCGGAACACTTCCACGTCGTCCTGTTCGACCAACGTGGCTGCGGGCGTTCCGCGCCGCATTCAAGTGTCGAGAGCAACACAACCTGGGATTTGATTGCCGATATTGAATGCATCAGATCGGCATTGGGAGTCGCAGACTGGATCGTTTTTGGCGGGTCCTGGGGTTCCACCTTGGCGCTACTCTATGCCCAACGCCACTGTGACAGAGTCAAAACATTGGTTTTGCGCGGCATCTTCACGATGACCAGGGCCGAGCTTGACTGGTTCTACGGTGGCGGAGCCGGCAAGTTCTGGCCGGATCAATGGCAAGCTTTCCGAAAAATGGTGCCACCGGAAGAACGGCACGACCTCATTTCGGCCTATGGCAAAAGACTTTTCGGGAATGACGACATTGAAATCTCGCGTTTCGCCGAAGCTTGGTCGGGCTGGGAAAGTGCTTTGGCCGTTCTGGATCCGGGCGAAAGGCGCGGCGGGCCGACCGGCGACTGGGCGCGTGCTTTTGCGCGGCTGGAGAACCACTATTTCAGCAACAACGGTTTTCTTGAATGCGATGATCAAATCATGCGGGATTTGCACAAGATCAAGCATGTTCCCGGCTACATCGTCCAGGGCCGATACGACATGGTTTGCCCGCCTCATACGGCCCAGTCATTGCACGATGCCTGGCCCGGGTCAGAATTGCGCATGATCGCGACGGCCGGGCATGCCTTGTCGGAGCCAGGCATAGCGTCCGAGTTGGCGATCATCATGGACCGGATTCGTGACGACGGCCTCGCGGCCAAGATAGTCGGCTAAAGCTGTGCTGCCAAGCGTGAGCCTTGGTCGATCGCCCGCTTTGCATCGAGTTCGCCAGCGTCGAAAGCGCCGCCGATAATGTGAACGTTTCGACCCATGGCGATCAGCGCATCGGCCAGATTCCGTTCCGGAATCTGGCCTGCGCACAGGATAATATTGTCAACATCCAGCCATTCCCGCACTTCAGCCGCTTCAGCACGGACTATTTGCAGCCCCCTGGGTCCAATTTGCAGATAGCTGACGCCGCTCAGCATCCTGATGCCCCGCTTCCGCAGCGTTTCGCGGTGAATCCAGCCGGTTGTCTTGCCCAGGCCCGCCCCTGGCTTGGTCGTTTTTCGTTGCAGCATGACGATCTGCCGCTCCGACATTTCTGCCTGAGCGCCAGCATCGGCCAGACCGCCGCGCTCGGTCCATGGTGCGGAAATGCCCCAGTCGCGCTTCCATAATTCCAGATCCCCGGTGCTGCTTTTGCCGTGCTGAGACAGGAATTCGGCGACGTCAAAGCCGATTCCGCCCGCACCGATAATCGCAACCTTTTGCCCGGCCACAGCCTTTCCGCGCAGGACATCAACGTAGGTCAACACCTTATTGCTGCCACTTGTCTTGATCTGTGGATCACGGGGGGTCACGCCCGTTGCAATTATTATTTCGTCAAATCCGTCCAGCAGCGACGCTTCGGCTTTCTGGTTCAAGCGGACCTCGACGCCTGAAATTTCCAGCTGGTGCCGATACCAGTCGACAAGTCCGCGGAACTCTTCCTTTCCGGGGATAACCTTTGCGAGGTTGAGCTGGCCACCTACTTGGCCATCTTGCTCAAAAAGGGTGACATCGTGGCCACGTTGCGCACCAACAATCGCGGCAGAAAGGCCGGCCGGACCCGAACCGACAATCGCCACCTTTTTTGCTTTCGCTGTGGCCGAGTAGATTAGCTCGGTCTCATGGCAAGCCCGCGGGTTGACCAGGCACGACGTCAGCTTCATCGCAAAAGTAT
>JAYTCN010000373.1:0-7901 GCA_043736475.1 Paracoccaceae bacterium | reverse complement strand
GCGATCAGCCGGTCGACGCCTGCCAGGACAAGGGCGACGCGCTCGGCCAGTGGCCGGGCGGCCCATGACTTTTGCGCGTAACGGGCGCGGGCGATGAGGGCGAGGGCCTGCGTTTCTGTGAGCGCCGGGCGTTCGGCATAGACCGAGCCGTCGATCGGCGAGATGCACTGGATCACTTTTGTCATAGTTGTTCTTTCAGCAGGCAAGGGCCTGCACATGCCCTTGTTCGGCGTAGTCGAGAATGCGGCGGTCACGGGTGACAATCTGCAGTCCGAATTCGCGGGCAGTGGCAATGATGATGCGGTCGGCAGGGTCGTTGGGCGGGGTACCGGGAAGAAAAGAGGAGTCGATCAAGACGGAAGGTGGAAGTTCAGCCAGCCTTGCGCCGCGGGTATCGAGGAACGCGCTGAATAACTTAAGCGGGGGAGCCGAAAGGGAAAGTCGCCCGCGCGAAACCAGTTGACCGATTTCCCAAGCAGATATTGGCGAGGCAAATATTGCTTCACCAGTCTCCGATGCATCGTTTATTGCCGACACTGCTCCATCTTTCATGTGCTCGTTCTTCAAAATCCAGATAACTGCGCACGTGTCCAGAAGGAGCGGTGCCGGTAGCGTCATTTGTATACATTTCCCCATTCTGGGTCGGCGGGCTCAGTCAAATCGTATCCCTCCTGAATTGTTATCGTGCCTTTGAACGCTCCAAATAACGGATGGCGTTTTGGTCCAAGCATAGGCCTTGTGGCTTCATCCGTTGCCGCGCCAGACGTACTATTTATCTTCTGAAAAACGAGGCGCTCCTTCTCAATATCGACATCTTCGGTGCGGTAGCCAGCCGAAACCCATGCCTTTGTCATCACGTTGTTGCTGGGATTGTTGCTCCACCAAGCGCGGTGCTTGCGCGATGACGGCGGCAACTGAAAGCCCAGAAGGTTTTCCAGCTCCTTGAATGTCATTGGAACGTGGGCAACGCGGCGCGAGGCCAAGTGGTGGGTGAGCGGGGCATATTTGCTCATTGCGACTCTCCTGTTGATATAACAGTGTTATAAAATAAAACACACACAAGTCAACAGTGTTTATTGTGTGTGTTTATTAAGCCCGGTCAAACCCGCGATGCACTTCCCAGTCGGTGACTTTGCGGTCGTATTCGTGGAGTTCCCACATGGCGTTGTGGTGGTAATGATCGATGACATCGTCGCCAAAGGCGGTGCGGAGCATTTTCGACCCGCTCATCGCCGCGGCTGAATCGCGCAAATTGCGTGGAATTTCCCTGACTTTCCGGGCACCGTAGGCGTCGCCCACGAAAGCCGGCTCGAGGTTCATCTTCTTTTCGATCCCGTCGATTCCGGCTGCGAGCTGGGCTGCCATGGCCAGATACGGGTTCAGGTCCGAACCGCCGACGCGGCATTCAATGCGCACGGCTTTGCTGTCGGCGCCGCAAACGCGATAGCCGGCGGTGCGGTTGTCGGCCGACCAAATGGCCTTTGTCGGCGCGAACATGCCTTCGGTGAATCGCTTGTAGGAGTTCACGTAGGGAGCCAGGAACCAGGTCACATCGGTGGCGTGATGAAGCAGGCCGGCCACATAATGGCGCATAAGTTCAGACATGCCATGTTCGCCGTTTTTGTCGAGGAACAGCGGAGTCTTGCCATCCTTGGACCACAAAGACTGGTGGATATGCGACGACGAACCGGCGGCCTCGGTTTTATATTTGGCCATGAACGTAACCGAACGGCCATTCAACCAGGCAATTTCCTTTACGGCATTCTTGACGATGACGTGCATATCGGCAGTGGCGAGCGCTTCGGCATAACGGATGTTGATTTCGTTTTGTCCGGCATAAGCCTCGCCTTTGGAATTCTCCACCGGGATGCCCGCGTCGGCCAGGCCGTTGCGGACCGCGCGCATGACGCTTTCCTCGCGGGTCGTCAGGTTGATATTATAGTCAGAGTTGAACGTGCCAAGCGTTGCGACATTGCGATAGCCATTGGCATGGTTTGCCTCGTACGACTCGCGGAACAGGAAGAATTCCAGTTCGGTTGCCATCATCGCCTTCATGCCAAGCGCATCCAGACGGGCAAGTTGTTTTTTCAAAATGGAGCGCGGCGCATGGGCGATTTCGTGGCCGTGATGATCGAGCGTGTCGCAGAGCACCACCGCGGTTCCCTCCAGCCAAGGCACACGGCGCAGGGTGGAGAGGTCGGGTTTCATGGTGTAATCGCCGTAACCTGCCGCCCAAGAGGTCGCCATGTAGCCTTGAACCGTTTCCATTTCGAGGTCGGTGGCGAACAGATAGTTGCAGGAGTGGGTCTCGACATGGCCGCTATCGAGAAAGTGCCGGGCGTGGAAGCGTTTGCCCATCAAGCGACCTTGCATGTCGGTCTGTGCGACGATGACGGTGTCAATTTTGCGCGCAGCGACGTCGGATTCAAGTTCAGCGAATGTGTAGGACTGGGTCATTGGTTTCCACCTGATTTGACGGGGCAATTTGACGATATGAAGACCAACAAAGGTCCAATCTCCGCAGCCATTTGGTTGCGGCAGCGTTATTGATCAGGTGAACGGTTCCGGCGAGAAGCCGATCATGCCAGGAAAATAACCGCGTCTGGGCGGCGTAAGTCGGCTGGTCATATCACTGTCCGGTCGAGGCGCGCGAGGCGTCTTCATTGCAATTGGTTGCCACGATTTGCGTAAAATGCGGGCAAGTCAATGCTTATCGCGGGTCAATTCGCGTTCTTGTCAAGCTTGCGCACGGCGTCGGCGGCACGTTCCATCAATTTCGCATCCTGCGACCGGACGACGATGTTGGTGCCAAACACGCCGTCCCGGACAAACGGATATGAGCCGATGGTCACCTGCCTGTGCGCCGCGGCAATGGCACCCAACGGTTCGGCAATGGCGCCTTCGCGGCGGTCAAGCCGGATCGTGGTCGACAGCAATGGTCGACCACCGGTCAGTGTTGGGATTACCCCTTCCAGCATGGCCTCGAAAATGTAAGGGACGCCTGCCATGACAAATACATTGCCGATACGATAGCCCGGTGCTTTCGAGATCGGGTTGTCGATCAGCGACGCGCCTTCGGGGATGCGGGCCATGCGCAACCGGGCGTCGTTAAGATCTGTTTCGGGATTGGCGTAGTGGGTGGCAAGGATGGCGCGGGCATCATCGCGCACCGAAATTCCGACACCGAGCGCCGCTGCGATACAATCAGAGGTGATGTCGTCGTGCGTGGGGCCGATACCGCCGCTGGTGAAGACGTAGCCATAGCGGCGGCGCAGGGCGTTGACCGCGGCAATGATGTCGTCCGGAATGTCGGCGACGACCCGCACTTCGCGCAGATCGATACCGGCCGCGGTCAGTTTGATGGCAAGGACCTGCGAATTGGTGTCGCGGGTGCGGCCGGAAAGAATTTCATCACCGATAACGATCATTGCGGCGCTGGGATTGGGCATGACGGAAATCCATATTGGTTCGGTTCCCGATACCTCAAGGCCGCCGCGAACGGAATTCCCGGCATCGACCCACCGGTCACTTTATTGTATTCTTCAACCCGATCGACTATCTGACGATCTGAATTTTCGTTGGAAATCAGGAGAGCGGCTTGGAAGGCTTCTCACGCGCGGGATTGAACAAGGACGGTATTCGCATTCATACACCGGCTGACTTTGTCGGCATGCGGTCGGCTGGCCGGATCGCTGCCCTGATCCTCGACGAGGTTGCACCACTCGTCGTTCCGGGTGTTACCACGGGTGAACTTGACCGGGTCATAACCGAAAAGGTCGCGACATACGGAACCGCTTCCGCGACGATCGGCTACAAAGGCTACAAACACGCAAGCTGCATCAGCATCAATCACGTCGTCTGTCACGGTATTCCCGGCCCGAAAGTACTGGCCGACGGCGATATTCTGAACATTGACGTCACCGTGATTCTGGATGGCTGGTACGGTGATTCAAGCCGGATGTTTGTGGCCGGGCACCTCAACCGCAAGGCCGAACGTCTGATCGACGTCACGCACGGGGCTTTGATGGCTGGAATTGAGCAAGTGCGGCCCGGCAACACTTTTGGCGATATCGGCGCTGCAATCCAAAGGCACGTCGAGGCGCAGCGCATGTCGGTGGTTCGGGATTTTTGCGGACATGGTCTGGGACGGGTTTTTCATGCCGCGCCGAACGTGCTGCATTATGGGCGTTGGGGCAGCGGACCTGTTCTGGAACCGGGAATGTTTTTTACGATCGAACCAATGGTCAATTTGGGCCGGCCCGAAACGAAAGTACTGGCCGACGATTGGACAGCGGTAACGAAAGACAAGTCACTGTCGGCGCAATTCGAGCATTCGATTGGCGTGACCGCAACAGGATATGAAGTATTCACTTCGTCACCGGGCGGCAAATTTCATCCGACCTGGACCCGGGCGTGACGACTTAACCGCGAATTAACCGGAGGCTGCAAGTCTACCGGCATGCCGCGACAGCAGTCACCACCCGGGTTCTCGGAATTGCCTCTGGCCGGGCGGGGCACAGCTTTGCCGGACGACCATTATTTGAATCACCGCGAACGTTTGCGCGGGCGATTCATGCGCGCCGGAGCCGGTTCGCTGGCGGACTACGAGTTGTTGGAATTGGTGTTGTTTCGCGCCATTCCGCGCCAGGATGTAAAGCCAGTGGCGAAGCGATTGTTGCAGGTTTTCGGCGATTTCAACCGGGTCATTTCGGCCTCTCCGGTCCGCCTGGCGCAGCAACCGGGCATTGGCGAGGCAGTCGTTCGCGAATTGAAAATCGTTGAGGCCGCCGCGCACCGGCTGGCGCAGGCCAGAATTCTGGGACAGCACGCCCTGAGTTCGTGGGCTACTTTGATGATCTATTGCAAGACAGTGATGGCGCACCGCGAAACCGAACAGTTTCGAATCCTGTTTCTTGACCGAAAGAACATCCTGATTGCCGATGAGGAACAGGCAAAAGGAACGGTCGATCATGTGCCGGTTTATCCCCGCGAGGTGGTCAAGCGCGCGTTGGATCTGAATGCATCCGCCCTTATTCTTGTCCACAATCATCCATCGGGCGACCCGACGCCGAGCCCGGCCGATATTGAAATGACACAGAAAATAATCGAGGCGGCCGAAGCGCTGGGCGTGAAGGTTCACGACCATGTGGTCATCGGCAAAAACACGGATGCCAGTTTCCGCGCGCTGGGCATGCTGTAGGCGACAACAACATCGTGTAAGTTGTCCACAGGTCCGGCGCGGCAGGCACCATATCGCTTCGCTATCAGGCTGAATTGGGTTGCGATGCAAACCAGATTTCCGCATATGTTCAGGCTGTGACTGAAGCAGGCGGCCTTCATTTGGTACCTGCCCAGATTATGGGGCGCGGAATGAGCATGAAGTCTTGGATTTTTGTTGTTTTGGGAGGCCCGGTCGCCCTGTCGGCAGGGATCGCCAACGGACAGACCGCAGTCAGCCACAGTTTGTATGGCAGCGCCGGTCTTATAGACATGCCAAGCGCGGCGATGTTTCCGGATGGCGAAACCTCGTGGACTTTCGGTGATCTGCCGGGCACCAGACGCGGATCAATGAATTTTCAGATATTGCCCCGTTTGGAAGGCACCGTGCGCTTCAGCAATATCGACGGGTTGGACAGCGACGGCTCGTCCGCTTTCGACATGAGTTTTGATCTGAAGTACCTGATTGCCAGCGAAGATGGCTGGCGTCCGGCCCTGGCGATCGGTCTGCGCGACTTTCTGGGAGACGGCGTATATTCCGGAGAATATCTGGTCATGTCCAAAACGCTTATCGGTGGCATGACCTTGACAGGCGGCATCGGTTGGGGCCGTCTGGGCAGCAGTAACGGCTTCAGCAATCCGCTTGGCCTGGACAGCCGACCTGTTTCACGCATGGCAGGTGGCCAGTTCGGCGCGAATCAATGGTTCAAGGGCGACGCAGCATTTTTTGGCGGATTTGAATGGCAGACCCCTGTCAAAGGGTTGTCGATGAAAGCGGAGTATTCGTCGGACGCCTATGCGCAAGAGGCCGCAGCTGGCGGATTTTCACCGTCAACCCCTTACAGTTTTGGCGTCGAATATGAACCGTGGACCGGAGTAGAATTCGGCGCTTACTACCTCAACGGCAAAAATCTGGCCTTTGGACTGACTTTCAGTGGTAATCCAAACGATCCGATCACCAATCCTGACGCCGGGATCGGCCCAGCGCCGACCGTGATCCGGCCGGCTGGTGGCGATCGCAACCAGGCTTGGGCCGGAAACGAGCAGGTTCGCGACAAGATCATGGCGGCTGTGGCCGAAGCGCTTTCTGCGGAAGGCGTGTCGGTGCACAGCGCGCTGCTGGGCGCCAAGGTTGTCGAGTTGCGGATATCGAACAATCGCAATGTGCTGCATGCCAAGGCAATTGGTCGCACCGCCCGGATATTGGCGCTGGCGATGCCCCATTCAGTGGAAAAATTCCGGATCACGATGGTGCAGAACGGTGTTGCGGTTTCGACCGTGACCGTTGACCGCTCGGCCTTTGAGGCCCAGGTCGACCGGCCAGACGCCGGTCTGGCCAGCTGGAACAGTACGCGGATCAGCGACGCCGAGGCGACGCTGGGAACGGAAAACGTCTGGTCCTCGGATAAATACCCAAGCTTTAGCTGGTCGATAAATCCTTCGGTTCCGATCACGTTCTTTAATCCGAACCAACCGGTAACCTACGACGTTTTGATCAATTTCGGTGCGCGGTGGCAAATCAATCCCGGACTGACCGTCAGCGGAAATATCTCGCAGCATGTTTTCGGGACGACCGATGAAAATGCAGCGGGTTCGGAATTCGACAAGACGAGCCGACCTGTACTGAGCCGCTTGACGATCGAGCAGGTCTTCAAACTGGATGATGCCGTCTATGCCCGGGCAACGTTTGGCCTGTTGGAAAAACAGTATGGCGGCATCAGTGGCGAAGTTCTTTGGAAACCGGTCAACCAGAATTGGGGACTGGGGCTGGAACTGAATTACATTCGCGAACGCGACCCGGATTCGTATTTCGGTTTTGGTGATTACGACACAGTTACCGGCCACGGCTCGGCTTATTGGGACACCGGTTACCAAGACATAACTGCGCAACTTGATGTCGGCCGCTATGTCGAAGGCGACTGGGGCGGTACCCTGACCGTGGGTCGACGGTTCAACAATGGTTGGGAAGTGTCCGGCTATATGACATTGACCGATGCTTCGTACGCCGATTTTGGCGAAGGTGCTTTCGACAAGGGCGTTCGGGTCAGCATACCGTTGCGTTGGACCCTGCCGTTTGAAACCCGATCCAAAACGACGATTACGCTCGGAACAGGCGGAAGCAAATACGGCAAACGAGTTGGTATTTCGGCAAGATTGTACCCGGAAGTACGCGACTATTCGGAATTACGGATGTTTGAAACCTGGGGGGCGTTCTGGCAATGAGGCTCGGTCTCGCCTTTGCCCTGACCGTCTTGACGGCCTGCTCGAGCGGACAGGGCATAAGCCCCTTGACCAAGGCAATATTTTCGAAAGTTGGCTCGGTTGCGGGTGTGGGTGACGAAGAAGCGGCCCCGGCGACGGCACCGCGCCGAATGACGCGTGCAAGTATTGTTGCCTCGGGCCTGGCGATGATGCGTGCCAAGGTTGGCGAAGGTACTTCGCCGCAAACCTTGATGGCAGTGACCGAAAACGGCGGCTATGTGACATATGCTTCGCAACTTCGGCAATCGCTGACCATGCGCGGAACATTGGTCACCGCCACGCGCGGAATCGAGCGTGATTTGCTGGCCACCGAAGTTTCGCCTGACGACCCGATCGCGTTTGTGACCATGCCAGCCGATTGGCCTGAATCTGTTCGGCGAGTCTACCACCTTCCCGGCAACTCGCCGGCGGGTCAGGTCGTG
>JAYTCN010000372.1:0-3358 GCA_043736475.1 Paracoccaceae bacterium | reverse complement strand
GCGGCGCAGGAATTCGCTTGACCGGAAAAGTGCGCCCAAGATCGGCACATCGCCCAGCCACGGCACCTGTCCGACCTGATCGTTGAAGTCATCCTGCAGCAAGCCGGCAATGGCGAAACTCTGGCCGTCGCGCATTTCGACCGTCGTCGTCGCGCGGCGGGTCGTGAAGGGGGCAACGCCGGAAAGAACGCCAGAGGTGACCGTCGCCGTCGTGTCGAGCGCCGACACCGAGGTGCCAATCTCGAGGTTGATCAGATCGCCGTCAATAACCGTCGGCTTGAAGTTCAGCTGTACGCCAAACGGCTTGTATTCGATCGAGACGTTGCCGTCGGCGTCGACGATCGGGATCGGATATTCGCCGCCGGCGAGGAAGTCAGCTTCCTGGCCGGAAACGGCAACCAGGTTCGGTTCGGCGAGCGTGCGCACCATGCCTTTCGTTTCCAAGGCCTCCATGAGCAAGTCGACGGCGACTCCGCCGATTCCAAAGCCGAAACTGACCGACCCTCCGGCGTCACCGGCGTTGGAGAATACACCGTTGCCAGCAGAGCCGCCGTCAATTGGGGCGAGCAAGTTGCTGATACCGACACTGGACTGCAGGTTCTTCGAAACCGAGCGCTGCATTTCGGCAAATCGAACCTTGAGCATGACTTGCTGGGTTCCGCCGACCATCATCAGGTTGGTGACCCGCCCTGGTGCATAGCGTTCCGCCAGTTCCATCGCGCGGGCGACCTTGCGAGCGCCTGAAACGCGTCCAGACAGGACGATGCCATCGTTCGCCGTACGAACTTCGATCGGCTCATTCGGCAATATCTCGGAAAGACGTTCTTTGAATTCTGCCACGTCGGGCGAAACCTGAACGTCAACGTTGGTGATCAGCTGGCCATCTTGGCCCAGCAGGGTCAAAGTTGTGCGGCCGGGGGTTTTGCCCAAAACGTATAAAGTTCGATCAGAAAGCGTTGCAATGTCCGCGATGCCAGGGTTGGCAACCGACAATTCCGCGAACGGAAGTTCGCTTTCCATAACGATGGCGCGGTTAACCGCGACAGAAATATTGCTTGTTGTAGCGCCGTCCAAAACTTTCAGTACGTTTTGTGCGTAGGTCATCTGCAAAGTGCAAACCGACACTGCCGTGCCCAATAGGGCCGCGCGAATCATAATTTTCAATCTCATGTGATCCTGCCTCTCGAAACCACTACCCGTTGTAGCCACTCGTAAACTGGTGACATTCTTAACGCGAAGCTGGTGCAGAAGGTCAAGAAAAACAAGAATCATTGCGTTAGCGGATACACTTGCTGTGGATAACTTTCGCAGGTGTTGTCGGGCGGACGCACTTTCAGGGGCAATCGACTTCGATTTTTTCCTGCTGACCGGCACGAGTAACGGTCAGGAAACACTTCTGTGCTTCCGGTGCAACTTGTTGTTCGACGAATCCGGTCACGTCAGACTGATTTACTTCGACGGACGACGCGATTGCCGTGACATCATCGGTGCCGCGAAGGCTGAGAGCGAGCCTGCCAGTGCTTTGCGCCTGGGCCAATCTGGCCACGGTTTCTGGCGTGACCTCGACCGTTACAGTGCCTGCGAGTTGGGCGACGTTTTGCGATTCGTCCGAACTCTGGTCGATCGCAATCACGGCAACGCCTTCGAGCAAAAGCCGGGTGATAGGCCCGGTCGGGCTTTGGCCGGTCCAGTAGATATCGACCTTGTCACCGGGCTGGACAAAGCCGGAGACGCCAGAAGCCGCGTCAACGCGAATGGTAAAAGCGCGCATTCCTGGCGACAAACGCGACCGGATCCCGGCATCCTGACCAAAAGCCGTAACGCGGGTTCCCAGGATCACTTCGTCTTTTTCGACCGGGCGCATGACATATCGTGGCTGCATGCCTTCGGCACCAACCAATTGGTCCAGAGTCTGGAATGAACCTTCGGGAACGGCGTTTTCCGGCCAATCAACTTCCCGAAGATCTTCCAGCTCGATTGTCTCGCCAAATTCCAGCGGCTTCGACGCGACGATGATTTTGACCAGGGGGACCGGCGGCCGGGCGTTTTTTTCGGCGATCGCCAACCGGGTTTGGTATTCGTTGAATTTTCCCTGGACCATAAAGACAGCCCAGCCGGCGAGGCCGAGGCCAAGGAAAAGGATCAGAGCAAATACCAAACGCATATGGAGGCCTTGTGTTCCCGGGGTCAGTGCTGCGCGAATTTTCTGGATTCAGGGCCAGATATATTTACCGCATGAAACGTATGTTGCGCCGCGAAAGAACACGAAAGCTCAAACAGGTCAACCACCTTGGATTTGTATTATGTTGTCGCGGGGGGCGTGTTCAGTGTTGCGCCTGCGGCGATGATCGAATTGTTGATGTCGGAACTATTGTTGTCGAGGCCCATCTCGACCGTGGAAACAACGGCGACAGCAATCAGGACGATCGCGCTGGTCAAAACGACCCAGTCGACGGTTACCGCACCCGACTCATCGGCTGCGATTTTCAAAAACTTACGCGGGAATACCATCTATTTTCTCCGATACCACACTTGCCTTGACCGAGAATCGATGGCCTTGGTCGCGGCACTGCAAACACAAACACCCAGCTTCAAATCGATGCGCATCCATCATAAGGCGCCGTCAGTCTTCCCGGACCCAGACAGGGTCCGGCCAGCATTTCAGGTCAGGACCGCCGTTAACGCATTGCTGATTTCCGTAGCAGTAGCGTTCACGCCGCGCTCAATCGTCGAAATCACTGCGATTGCGATACCAACGATTGCGGCGGTCAGGACGACCCAGTCAACCGTTACTGCGCCACATTCATCTTTGGCGAAGCACCTCAGTCCCAGCAGTCTCATAACAATCCCCTTCCAGTCGTTGTTTCGTCCAGTCCTCACCCCGAGCCGGGGCAATTTTAGCAACATCCAATTTGGGTGTTGCGCAACCGCAGGTCGCTCTTTCGCGCATCACGGGACCCTCCAGCCGAATGTGAACCGGACTTGAACATTTCACATCACAAATCAGGCAGGATTTAGGCAAAACGTCCAAAATTGCCAATGGCGGCCATTTGTCGGAGATTTGTTGCCCATTGCGGCGCGAGAAAATGAATTTTGCGCGGTGATCCAGTTGTCGCGAGGAAGCGAATGGGTTTGTATCCGTCGGCGTCAGCGCGATAGTTACGCCGCCGGCCGAAAACGGAATAGCCGGAATGGTTGTCCATTCCGGCTATCGCCGCCATAGCCGCCAATATTTGTCGGTCGGATCAGGGGATCTGGTTGGTCAGCACGGTGTTGATTTCAGTTGCGGTGGCTTCGACGCCGGTACGGATAATCGCGATCACGGCGATCGCGATGCCAACGATGGCAGCGGTCAGAA
>JAYTCN010000371.1:0-3362 GCA_043736475.1 Paracoccaceae bacterium | reverse complement strand
GACGATCTCGACCGGCTGGAATGGTATGTTGGCGACGCGATGAAACGGGTGCCGCTCTTGGCCAAAGCCGGGATTTCCACGGTCATCAACGGCCCGATCCCCTACACGCCGGACGGCAACCCGCTGATCGGGCCGATGCCGGGAGTGCCGAATGCCTATGAGGCCTGCGTGTTTACCTTCGGCATCGCCCAGGCCGGGGGTGCCGGCAAGGTGCTGGCCGAATGGGTGAGCGAAGGCGCGACCGAATGGGACATGTGGTCCTGCGACCCGCGTCGTTTCACCGGGTTCGTTGACCATGACTACACCGTGGCCAAAGCGCGCGAGGTCTATGGCAACGAATATGCCATCGCCTTCCAACGCCACGAATGGCCCGCTGGAAGGGGTCAAAGGCTTTCCACCCTCCACACCCGCCTGCAGGCCGCTGGGGCTGTGTACGGGGCTTATAATGGCTGGGAGAGGGCAAATTACTTTGCCCGTCCCGGTGACGACACCAGCGAAGCCGCAACCCTGACATTCGCCCGCCAAGGCCCGTGGGAGGCCCGTATCCGCGAGGAATGCGAAGCGGTGCGCGACCATTGCGGCATACTGGCGATTTCCGGTTTCACCCGACTGGCCGTGGTTGGCAAAGGCGCCCGCAGGTTCGTCGATGGCCTGACCGCCTCGCGCCTGCCCAGACCCGGCCGTATCGGACTGGCCTATTTCCCCGATGCGCGCGGTCGCATCGTCACCGAAATGACGGTGATGGACGAGGGCGAAGACCGCGTGGGCCTGATCACCGCCAGCGTGGCGCAATGGCACGATGCCGAACATTTCCGCCGCCAGGCGCCAGATGGCATCACGGTTGAGGATTACAGCGCCGTAGCCGAATGCCTGTTGGTCACCGGGCCGCAATCGCGGGCCGTGCTGGCGCAAATTTCTCGCGCCGATCTGTCGCTGCCGTGGCTCTCGGTCCAGACCGCCAAAGTCGCGGGCTGCGAGGCTGCCTTGGTGCGGGTGTCTTTCGCCGGTGAACTGGGCTGGGAGATTCACTGCGACACCAAAGACGCCCCGGTCATTTGGGATGCCATAACCAAGGCCGGGGCCAAACCCTTCGGCATGTATGCGCTCAATTCCCTGCGGCTGGAAAAAGGCTATCGCGCGTGGAAAGGCGACCTTTCCACCGATTATTCGCTGCTCGAAGGCGGCTTGGAACGGTTCATCGACTGGAGCAAAACTTTTACCGGCAAGCCCGCCTTGTTGGCGGAAAAACAACGCGGCAGCAGCAAAAAATTCGTCACCCTGATCATCGATTCCGGCGATTTTGACGCGCCCTATATGTCCACCCTGTGGCACAAGGGGCAGGTCGTCGGCGAAACCACCAGCGGCGGCTGGGGCTATCGGGTGAACGCCTCGGTTGCCCTGGCCATGCTGCGCGCCGACCTGACCGCGCCGGGAACCGAGGTTCAGGTCGAGATATTCGGCGAAATGTACCGGGCCGTCGTGCAGGCAGACCAGCCGCTGTGGGACCCGTCGAATGAAAGGCTGAAGGCGTGAAGTTATCGGCACGGATCAGCGGCATCGTTGCGGCCGGTATTGACGGTTGGGAAGTGCATTATCGCGCCCGTGCCTTGCGCGATGCCGGGCGCGACGTGACGATGCTCAGCGTCGGTGACCATGACATAACCACGCCTGAACCCCTGATCGCCGCAATGGCCGCAGGGGCGCGAATGGGTCACACTGGTTACATGCCGATGCCCGGCATCCCTGCCCTGCGCGATGCCATCGCTGCACGGGTTGCCAAACGCACCGGCGTGCCCACCACGCGCGAGAATGTGGTCGTCGTATCGGGTGGCCAGGCGGCGCTGTTTGCAGCCATGACGGCCGTCCTGGACCCACAGGATCGCGCTTTGTTCATCGACCCGCATTATGCCACCTATCCTGGCACCATCCGCGCCGTTTCCGGTATTCCTGTTTCGGTTCCTGCCCATCCCGCACACGGCTTCCAACCGCAACTTTCCGATCTGCAAGCCGCGGCTCCTGCCAAGGCCCTGCTGGTCAACTCCCCCAATAATCCAACCGGTGTGGTTTATTCACGCGCGACAATGGACATGCTGGCCAAGTTCGCTTGCGACCGCGACCTGTGGCTCGTGTCGGACGAGGTTTATGACGGCCAGGTCTGGAACGGCGAACATGTCTCGCCGCGAAGCTTGCCCGAAATGGCAAGCCGCACTCTGGTTCTGAACTCGCTGTCCAAAAGCCATGTGATGACCGGATGGCGGCTGGGCTGGATCATCGGCCCTCCCGAAGCCATTGCCCGCCTGACTGACCTTTCAGTGACAACGACCTACGGCGTGCCGGGGTTCATCCAAGACGCCGGACTTGCCGCGTTAACCCAGGGTGACGCACTGGAAGCGGCCTTGAGCGTAACCTATCGCCGTCGCCGCGGCATCGCGCTGGCTACCCTGCAAGGGGCCAACGGCATCGCTTGCGTGCCGCCCGACGGGGCGATGTATGTGATGCTCGATATCCGCGCCACCGGAATGACCGGCATCGCATTTGCCGAGGCTTTGCTCGACGAAGCCGAAATCGCGGTCATGCCAGGCGAAAGTTTTGGCCATGCCGCAGCAGGCCACGTTCGGGTGGCGCTGACCGTCGATGACGCCCGATTAAAGGCCGCGTTACAGCGGATTGCCACGTTTGCCAGTGAAAGGGTTTCGCAATGAGCGATGTCATTCTGCTTGACGGCGGCATGGGTCAGGAACTGGTGCAGCGATCGAAAGAACCGCCCACCGCTTTGTGGTCGACCCGCGTGCTGATCGACCAGCCCGAGATCGTCCAGGCGGTGCACGAGGAATATATCGACGCCGGGGCGCGGATCATCACCCTCAATTCCTATGCTGTTTTGCGTGACCGGCTGGCGCGGTTTGGCATCGAGGACCGGCTGGCGGAGTTGCAGCTGGCGGCCTGCCGTCTGGCCAACGCCGCCCGCGATGCGAAAGGCGCGGATGTGGCGATTGCCGGGTCGCTTGGACCTTTGGGATGGTCCTACCGCCCCGACCTGACTTTCCCCGAAGATCAGGCGGCGGAAGTCTATGCCGAAATCGCCCGCCTTCAGGCCCCGCATGTCGATCTGATCCTCTGCGAAACCATGTCGAGCATCGGTCAGGCCCGGGGTGCCCTGATGGGCGCTGGCGTGGCCAACAAGCCCGTGTGGCTGTCGGTCAGCGTCGATGACAGCGACGGCACCAGGTTGCGCTCCGGCGAGCCTGTAGCCGGTCTGGCAGCGGCGGTTGCCGACCTGCGCTGCGACGGGTTCCTGATCAACTGTTCGGTGCCTGAAGCGGTTGGTCAGGGCATTCCCCGGTTGCCGCGCAACGGTAAAC
>JAYTCN010000370.1:0-3368 GCA_043736475.1 Paracoccaceae bacterium | reverse complement strand
TCAGGGACCAGATAACGGCGTTTGGAAAGCTGTAATCGCCATCACCCGTGGCGGGATGGCGCCAGCAATGATTGTGGCCCGCGAACTCGACATCCGGGTTGTCGACACGATCAGTGTCAAAAGCTATGAGCATCAGGATCAGGCCGATACGGTGGTTTTGAAAGCACCCGACGCCAACCTGACGGGCGATGGTTCGGGCGTTCTGATCATTGACGACCTGGTCGACAGCGGCAAGACTTTGGAAGTTGTGCGCAAACTTTACCCGAAGGCCCATTTCGCCACGGTCTATGCCAAACCCAAAGGTCGGGCGATGGTCGATACGTACATCACCGAGGTCAGCCAGGACACCTGGATTTTCTTTCCCTGGGACATGGCGCTGCAATACGTGGAACCGTATCGCGGATCTTGAACCGGGACGATTGTGAAATGACATCGGCATGACTTCGGCAAACGAAAACGATCAGATTCTGAGCGGGACGTTCCTGCACAGGGTCTTTGGCGCCAGCCTTGTGCTCAAAGGCCTGTTTGCGCTGGCCGAACTTGCAAGTGGTCTCGCGCTTTATTCGGTTGGCACGGATTTGATCCTGAATTTCGCCCAATGGGCGACATTGGAAGAACTGACGGAAGACCCGGCAGATTTCATTGCCACCACGCTGTTGCACCTGGCCCAAGACTTTTCGATCGAGGCCAAGGCATTCTATTCCTTTTACCTTGCCAGCCACGGGATCGTAAAAATCGTCATCGTGCTGGCGCTCTGGCAGCGGGTGAAATGGGCCTATCCGTTGGCCGCGATGGTGATGTTGTTATTCGTCGCCTATCAGCTTTACCGGTTTTCTTATACCGGTTCCTGGGGGCTGCTGGCATTGAGTGGGTTCGATTTGTTTGTCATCACCCTGATCTGGCGCGAATACGGTGCCATGAAGCGAGGCTGAATGTCCGATACCAACCGCCCGCTGTCCCCGGCCACCCGCGCGGCACAGGCCTTGCGGATGATCGACCAGCGCACCGGCGCCGTTATTCCGGGCATCGAACTGGCCAGCACGTTCGCCCGTGACGCGGATTACCAGCCGCGCCAGCCTTATATTTATGGCCGTGATGGCGGGCCGACGGTGGAACATGCCGAGGCGGTGATGGCCAGTCTCGACAACGCCGCCGGCACTTTGGCCTTCGCCTCTGGCATGGCCGCGGTGACGGCTTTGATGGAGACGCTGAACAGCGGCGATCATGTGGTCGCGCCGCGCGTCATGTATCACGGCGTCATCACCTGGCTGATCCGGCTGCGCGACCGGCGCGGGATCGGGGTGAGCTTTTTTGACGCCAGCAAAGACGGCGCCTTGGAAGCGGCGATCCAGCCGGGCAAGACCAGACTGGTCTGGATCGAGACCCCGACCAACCCCAATTGGGAGGTGATCGATATCCGCCGTGCTGCCGATGTGGCCCATGCTGCCGGCGCCATGCTTGCGGTCGATGCCACCCCTGCCCCGCCCTGCACCATGCTGGCGCTGGAATTGGGGGCCGATATCGTGTTCCACTCGGGCACGAAATATTTGGCCGGGCACTCAGATTTGACCGCCGGCGTGCTGAGTTGCCGTGAAATTTCCCCGCTTTGGCAGGAAATCCGCTCGAACCGCACCCTGATGGGCTCGGTGATTGCCGCATTCGAGGCCTGGCTGCTGATCCGGGGTCTGCGCACGCTCTACATCCGTTACGAACGGGCTTCGGCAAATGCGATGAAAATCGCCCTTCATTTGCAGGGTCATCCCAAGATCGCCCGCGTCCTCTATCCCGGCCTGAAGGACCATCCCGGCCACGACATCGCCGCCCGGCAAATGACCGGCGGATTTGGCGGCATGTTGTCGATCCTGACCCAAACCGAGGCGCAAGCCCGCAATGTGGCGCGTTTTTGCTCGGTTTTCATCCCGGCGACCTCGCTGGGCGGGGTTGAGAGCCTGATTGAGCATCGAAAGGCCGTGGAAGGGCCGAATTCGGTGGTTGCGGCGGAATTGCTGCGGCTGTCCATCGGCATCGAGGACGTGGCCGACCTGATCGCCGATCTCGATCAGGCCCTGGAACGTTCGTGACCCTCCCAGCCCTCGCCCAATCGCCGCGCGATCCGGGTTTCGTGCAAAACCCCTATCCGTTTTACGATCGTGCCCGCGCCGCCGGACCATTGTTCCACTGGCAGGACTATGACCACCTGTGTTGCGCCGGCTTTGAGCTGACCAACGCCATTCTGCGCGACCGGCGCTTTGGCAGGGTGGCACCGGAAGGATTCAGGCAGCCGGTCCCGCCGCATCTCGAACCGTTCTATGCCGTTGAATCCTGTTCATTGCTCGACCGCGAACCGCCGGACCACACGCGGTTGCGGATGCTGGTGCTGCGGGCTTTCACCTCGCGCCGGATTGCCGCGCTGGAACCAGAAATCGCCGCCCTGGCCGAGTCGCTGATCGACGGCTTTGCCGGGCCGGAGATCGATCTGCTGTCGGCCTTTGCCGAAAAAATCCCGGTCATCATCATCGCCAGATTGCTGGGAGTGCCGGAAAGTCTGGCCGACCAGTTGCTGGTCTGGTCGCACGACATGGTGTCGATGTATCAGGCCCGGCGCGACCGGGCGGTCGAGGACCGGGCAGTGCAATCGGCGACCGAGTTCGCCGGGTTTCTGACCGGATATATCGAGGAACGCCGGGCGCGGCCGGCCGACGACCTGATCACCCATCTGATCGCTGCCGAAGCCGATGGCGCGAAACTTTCGCCGCCGGAACTGATCTCGACCTGCATCCTGGTGCTCAATGCCGGGCACGAGGCCACGGTCCATGCGATTGGCAACGGCGTGCGGGCGATGCTGCAATCGGGTCAACCGGCGCAGTCCCTGCTGGCGACACCCGGGCAGGCGCGGGCAACCGCCGATGAAATTCTGCGCTTTGACCCGCCGCTGCACATGTTCACCCGCTATGCCACCCAAGAGGTTGAAATCGGCGGGCATGGGTTCAAGACCGGTGATCTGCTGGGGCTGTTGCTGGCTGCGGCCAACCGCGATCCGGCCCGTTACGCCGATCCGGACCGGTTTGACAGCGTGCGCGGCGGCGCCGGACAGCTGGCCTTTGGCGCCGGCATTCATTTTTGCGTCGGCGCGCCATTGGCGCTGCTGGAACTGACCGTCGCTTTGCCGATCCTGTTCCGGCGCTATCCGGGCCTGCGCTTGGCGGAAGAGCCGGTTTTCGCCGACCGCTATCATTTCCATGGGTTGGAGAGGTTGCGGCTGCGATTGGCCTAGAGTGTGTCTTTCTTTGACAGAATCTGATTTGGGATTCCCAGGGTTTTGGGAATGTGATTCACTTGCCTCACTGTATGATGGGGGCGAGGATGAC
>JAYTCN010000369.1:0-3372 GCA_043736475.1 Paracoccaceae bacterium | reverse complement strand
TGCGGTGGCCGGAGTGCCGGTTGCATAGGTCATTTCACCGACCATCGAGCCAGCCCCCAGCGATGCCAACTCGAGCCCGCGTTTCAGGATCAGCCCGCGGCCGGCAAGCAGTATCGCGAAATGTTCGACCGGTTTGCCTTCTTCCGCCAACGTCCTGCCGGGTTCGGCGGACACGAAACTGCCGGTCCTGAGCAGTTTTCTGGCCCGATCCTTTTTCAGGCCGGGTGCGGCAATGCGGATGACCATGGCTTCCTGTTCATCCAGACGGATCAGCCGGTGGACCAGGAAGATGCGGGTCAGGCCGATGATGCTGATGCTGCTCCAGGCCAGTTCGACCGTGGCCGAGTAGACGTTGAAGTCGCGCGAGAGGCTGGCAAGAATGCAGGCCGAGGCAACCAGGTTGATCAGCGAGAACGCGTAACCGTCGCCCTTCAGAACGCCGATCTGCAACAAGAAATAGGCTGAAACATAGCCGATAACGCCCAGCACGCCCAGGCCATCGAGAGCGCCGATGTTGGACAACCAGGCCGAAAAGATTTCGGATGACGATGGGACTGGCTCGGTCATTTCATGGCCTTTTGGACAAAGTTATGCGGAAAAGTTTCAGCACAGGGCGTCGGTATCAATCTGCCGCGCCCGCAGAAAGGTGTCGGCAGGCAGCAAGAAAAAGCGGGTGCGCCGAAACGACACAGAATTTTGTCACGATCCGCCGCCGGTACTGACCTTTTGGCATTTCGCGCCCATTACAGGTGGGCCGTTTCGTCCGCTTCGGCAAGCCGGCGCAGAAGCGGAAGATTGCAGGCCAAAAGGTCACCCTCCTTGCGGATCGCCCCGGCAGCCAGCAGCGACTGGAGCGCACGGTTGACCTTGGGCCGGCTCGCGCCGAGAACGGCTGAAAGATCGCCTTGGCTGAAACCGATCCGCAAAACAGGGTGCAGTGGCGTGTCTGTGTTATTAAGTTGATCCAGGGTGAACAGCAAGAACCGGACCAGACGGGTCTGCAAATCATAAAGCGCGATCGATTCCATCTGGTAATTGGTATTGCGCAACAGCGAGCAAAGGTAATGGGCAACGGCCAATGTCACCTCGGGCTGAAGCGCGGCGACAGCAAGAAACCGGTCCCGAAACAGGAGCAGGCCTGACGTATCTTCGGTGGCGACAGCGTCGGCGGACCTCGGTTGGCCGTCGATCAGCGCGATCTCGCCAATGATGTCGCCGGCTCCAACGTTGCGCAGCACGATCTCGCGCCCCTGCGGACTGGCGAGCGAAAGCCGAACCTTGCCCCTTGTTATCGCCAGAAGATGATCGCTAGCATCGCCGCGCTGAAACAGCGTCGTTCCTGCCGGCCAGTTGCGCTGCAAGACCGATGTGGAAAGCGTGGCAATGCTGTCCTCGTCCAGCGCCGCAAAGATCGGAAAATTCCTTAACGAAGTGAATTTGGGGGCGACCGCCAACGTCGCATTCACGACCACAATACCCCGCCAATAACGGAAGAGATTCGCCTGGACCACAAATGTGGCGCGAATCTGTAACGCCGTTAACTGCCCACTCTACCGCCCGTTCCAGCAAACTCCAGCCCAAGAACGTCGCCAATATAGTTTTCGGGCTGTTCCCCGGGGAACAGCCGGCCAACCCGGATTCTGCAATCCTCTTTCCACAGGCCGACAATTTGCGCGTCAGCGCGGGTCTGCGAAGGGGAGAACGAAGATGCTCACACAATATGATGCCGTAACCTTGCTGAGCCAACTGAACCGTCCGCATATCGCAAGTTCCGGTGAAGTCCCCAGACGGGACAAACGGCGCGCCGGCGTCGTGGAATCGGGCTCGGGTGCCGCAGTATTTTCGGTGTTGAATACATTGATCAGTTCTGCGCGTCGTGCGCGGGTCCGGTTAGCCCAGCTCGCCAATACTTTCCGGATGATCCGGAAAAACCTCGAAGACGACCGGGTCTTCCGCGAAAGCGTCACAAGACTTTCGCATCTTTCGCCGCACCTGCTCGATGATATCGGTCTGCTGCCGACGCATAGGCCGGAGCCCTGTTTCACGCCCGAAGTCAAAACGGCCGAGTTGGCCGCGCAGCGGACCATGATTGAAGCCTTTCGGAAAACGCAGGCGTTGCCGGCGGAGAATCGCGCGCCGATTACTTTCCCGGTCGCAGTGGCGGCGGAGTAAAGTCTGTCTTGCACGAATTCGCGGTCGTTCCGGTTACAATCGGATCGATCCATTGGTGGCGATCTGTTGCCCTGATTGTCCTCGATCAGAAAACAGGTCTGTTCAGGGTCTGGTTCTTTTACGACCGGTCGGGGAATTCCCGCGGCGCGGGTCCCTGCCGGCTCGTATGCGGGCGGCAATGCTTGCAGCGTTGCGCCATGCCGCAATCAAGTGGCGGGCATGGCGCAGGTTGTCGAAGCGGTGCTGGTTCGGGCACGCGGCGCCCAGGCGCCCGTCGAATGACGCCACAAAGCCGTTTTTCCCAGGCTTGCCTGGGGTGATGCAGTGCCACCCGATGCGCCGATCTTGCTGCCAGCGCCGGATGCTATCCTTGCCGACCTCTGGCCACTGCCCGTGATCCCGGCACCGATTACGGCGCCACGGATAGACATGGGGAAGCCCTTTCTTCAAAAACATAAGTCGGTAAGACCAGTTCAGGCGATTACAGAATCGCCCGAACTGGTCTGACCATTTGTTTTTACGCAAATCGGGCGGGAAAACCGGTTCCCACTTTTCCCTGATTTGCTCTAGTGGCCAATTCTGGCGGAGTGTCCTGTCAAATTCGTTCAGGCCAGGACGCTGGCCAGTGGCACCGGTGCGCCCGACTTGGCCGAAAGGGTCGCGGCTTCGGCCATTGCCAGCGCCGCCACGCCGTCCTGCAAGGTCACCGGCAGGGCCGTGCCCGTGGTGACCGCCGCGACAAAAGCCGCCCATTCTGCGGCATAGGACGGCATGTAGCGTTCAAGGAAGAAATAGGTGGGCTTGGCGCTGCTCACCCCGGTCGTGGTCGACTTTACCACGGTGTTTTCCAGCATGTTTTGCGCTTGCAGCAAGCCCTTCCGAACCCAGCAGTTCCAGCCGCTGATCGTAGCCATAGACCGCACGGCGCGAGTTCTTGATGACCGCGATCCGGCCGTCGGCATAACTCAGCGTCACCACGGCGGTATCAACATCGCCCGCCGCCCCGATCGCCGGGTCGACAATCGACGAGCCGACCGCCGTCACCGAAACCGGTGCCGCGCCCATGATGAAATTCGCCATGTCGAAATCATGGATCATCATGTCGCGAAACAGCCCGCCCGAGACTTTGATATAGGCGACCGGCGGCGGCGCCGGATCGAAGGAGGTGATCGACAGCAGTTCGGCCTTGCCGATCTCGCC
>JAYTCN010000368.1:0-7949 GCA_043736475.1 Paracoccaceae bacterium | reverse complement strand
TTCCGTTTTGTTACAATGCGCCACCGCTCCTCTTCCCCTCTCCATTCATGGAGAGGGTGCCCGAAGGGCGGGTGAGGCCTCGCCCAGCCGAACCGCCTCATCCGGCACTTCGTGCCACCTTCTCCACGGGTGGAGAAGGGAAGCCTCACCCAACACTCCCCTCCAGCGATATCGCCACCAATTTCTGCGCCTCCATGGCGAACTCCATCGGCAGCGCCTGCAGCACTTCCTTGCAAAAGCCGTTGACCACCAGCGCCACCGCCTCTTCCTCGTCCATGCCGCGCGAGCGGCAATAGAACAACTGGTCGTCATCGACTTTCGAGGTCGTCGCCTCGTGCTCGACCCGCGAGGTGGTATTCTTGACCTCGATATAGGGCACGGTATGCGCCCCGCATTTGTCGCCGATCAGCAGGCTGTCGCATTGGGTGTAATTGCGACTGCCGCCGGCGCGCGGATGCATCGATACCAACCCGCGATAGGTGTTATTCGCCTTGCCCGCCGAAATCCCTTTTGAAACAATCCGCGACCGCGTGTTGCGCCCTAAATGCGTCATCTTGGTGCCGGTATCGGCCTGCTGGTAATTGTTGGATGGCGATCGAATAAAACTCGCCCTGTGACGCCTCGCCGCGCAGAATGCACGACGGATACTTCCAGGTGATCGCCGAGCCGGTCTCGACCTGGGTCCACATCACCTTGGCCCGGTCGCCCCGGCAATCGGCGCGTTTGGTGACGAAATTGTAGATGCCGCCACGCCCCTGTTCATCGCCCGGATACCAGTTCTGCACCGTCGAATATTTGACCTCGGCATCCTCGAGAACGACGATTTCGACCACGGCGGCATGCAACTGGGCAACATCGCGTTTCGGCGCCGTGCAACCCTCCAGGTAGGACACAAACGCACCCTTGTCGGCGATGATCAACGTCCGCTCAAATTGCCCGGTATTCTCGGCATTGATCCGGAAATAGGTGCTCAACTCCATCGGGCATTTCACCCCCGGCGGCACATAGACGAACGAGCCGTCGGAAAACACCGCCGCATTCAATGTGGCAAAGAAATTGTCCGACTGCGGCACCACCGAGCCCAGATATTTCTTTACCAGATCCGGATGCTCCTGCACCGCTTCCGATATCGAGCAGAATATCACCCCGGCCCGCGCCAGTTCGGCCTTGAACGTCGTGCCCACCGAGACGCTGTCAAACACCGCATCGACCGCCACTTTGCGGTTCTGCTGCTCGCCATCCTCCAGCCCGCCGACACCCGCCAGAATCATCTGTTCTTTCAACGGGATGCCGAGTTTTTCATAGGTCGCCAGCAGGACCGGATCGACCTCATCCAGCGATTTCGGCTTCGCATTCATGCTTTTGGGCCGGGCGTAATAAAACTGGTCCTGGAAATCGATCTCCGGGTAATGCACCATCGCCCATTTCGGCTCTTTCATCGTCTGCCAGCGGGCAAACGCCGCCAGCCGCCAGTCGAGCAGCCAGTCCGGCTCGCCGTTCTTGGCCGAGATCAGCCGGACAATTGCCTCGTTCAGACCCTTCGGCGCGTATTCGGTCTCGATATCGGTCGAAAAGCCGTATTTGTAGCCGGCAATCGAAGCCACCGCCTCGACCGTTTCCTGATCGACGCCGTCCTTGACTTGAAAATCGTCCAACAGGTTCATCGCATCATCCTCATGCCGCCTTAGCGCGGAAACGTTGATACTGGGCAGTCCACGCATCGGCGAACGCGTCCAATTCCTCGGCCTTGGTCGAAGGTCCGAACGACACCCTTATCGCGCTCGCGGCGGTCAGATCATCATACCCCATCGCTTGCAAGACCTTGCTTGGCCGCACTTTCCCCGACGAACAGGCCGAACCCGCTGAAACGGCGAATCCTGCCAAATCCATCTGCATCACCTGCGTCTCGCCCTTCCAGCCCGCAACGGCGAGGCAAATCGTGTTGGGAAGGCGGTTTATTTCGCGGCCAACCACCACGGCATCCGGTGCATTGCCTAAAAGTCTTTCCTCAAGACCATCCCGCAAGTCTCTGACATCATTCCACAAGCCAGCATCCACATCCCGCGCTGCCGCCTCGGCCGCTGCACCGAACCCGGCGATGCCGATCAGGTTCTCCGTCCCCGCCCGCCGCCCTGATTCCTGTCCGCCGCCTTTTATCTGCGCCGGCAATTCAACACCCGATTTCACCAGCAACGCCCCGATCCCTTTCGGCCCGCCGATCTTGTGGGCGGAAATCGCCGCCACCATTGCGCCCGACCAGTCAAACGCAAACGGAATCTTGCCAAATCCCTGCACGGCGTCGGTAAACCCCAGACCATCGGGCAGGTCCGAAATCATCCCGGTTTCGTTATTGGCGAGCTGCAATGCAGTCTGCGCCGCTGCGCCTGTACCAATCCCGGCCCATGCCAAAACGCAGGGATGTTCCACCCCGGTGGCAACATATCCCCTGCCCGCCAAAGCCAGAGCTGCCGCCTCGGTCGCGCCCGAGGCGAACACAACGTCGCCCGAGCCGACGCCAGCTGCTGCGGCCACTTGCCGGCGTGCAGTTTCAAGGATCGCTTTCGCCGCGCGGCCTTCGCCATGCACGCTCGATGGATTGCCCAAGGCATCCATAGCACGCAACATCGCAGCCCGTGCTTCGGGCCGCAGCGGCGCGGTCGCATTCCAATCCAGATAGGCGCGCGCTGTCATTCGTCCACCATCATGACAAAAGCCGGCACCGCCGGGCACGGGGCCATTTGATCACCGGCAATGTCCGACAGTCGCGTCTGATGCAAAAATACATAAACATTGGCCGAAAGTTGTTCCCACAACTTGTCGGTCAGCGTTTGTGCCTCGGTGCCTTTCTTTGCCCCGGAAACTCCTGCGCCGCGCGACAATGCATCCATCGTTTCGTCCACCGCACCCAGGATTTGCGAAACCCGGATCGATTCGGGTGCGCGCGCCAGCCGATATCCGCCGCCCGGGCCCCGCACCGAATCGACAATCTCGGCCCGGCGCAATTTCACGAACAACTGCTCGAGGTAAGCCAGGCTGATGTCTTGCTGCTCCGAAATTTCCGAAAGCGACACCAGCCGGTCCTCGCCGTCGCGCGCAAGATGGGCCAGCGCGATCATCGCATAACGGCCTTTCGTGCTCAGCTTCATTGAATCCCACCGCTTCAGGTCTTAGTTGACGGATCAGTGAACTGGCCTTAGTCACGCGCAGTGCGCGGGGCCAGTCACCTTGCAAGTTAGAATGTTTCTAGAATGCCTGAGTGATTCCGTCAAGTTCACTCGCGCCCGGCCATCAGGAGCCAATAATTCATGCCCGAGGTAATCTTTCCCGGCCCCGACGGGCGTCTCGAGGGACGCTATCATCCGCAGAAAAACAAGGACGCGCCAATCGCGATCATCCTGCATCCGCATCCGCAA
This sequence comes from Paracoccaceae bacterium, assembly GCA_043736475.1. Taxonomy (GTDB): domain Bacteria; phylum Pseudomonadota; class Alphaproteobacteria; order Rhodobacterales; family Rhodobacteraceae; genus JANMOK01. The sequence goes on along the minus strand of JAYTCN010000368.1, from coordinate 4,536 downwards.
TTCGGCGGCACGATGAACAACAAGGTGGTCTACAACCTGCACTATGCGTTCCATGCCATGGGCTTCACCTGCTTGCGCTTCAACTTTCGCGGCGTTGGCCGCAGCCAGGGCGAATATGATCAGGGCATCGGCGAACTGAGCGACGCGGCTTCCGCCCTCGATTACCTGCAGGCGCTGAACCCGAACGCCAAATATTGCTGGGTTGCAGGGTTTTCGTTTGGCGCCTGGATCGGCATGCAACTGCTGATGCGTCGCCCCGAAATCGCCGGGTTCATCTCGGTCGCCCCGCCGGCCAATCAGTACGACTTCACCTTCCTCGCCCCCTGCCCGTCGTCCGGCCTGATCATCAACGGCACCGCCGACCGCGTGGTGCCACCCGCCGATGTGACCGGCCTTGCTGAAAAATTGAAACTGCAAAAAGGCATCACCATCTCCCACGAAACCGTCGAGGGTGCCGGTCATTTCTTTGACCCCGGCATGGAAGAGCTGATCGCCCGGGTCGACAAATACGTGCGCCGCCGGATAACCGAAACAACTCGGTAGCCTTGCCCTCGCGGCGCACCCAGTCACCGCCAGGCACCCAAGCGACGCAATTGTCTGCTACGTCAATTCCGGCGCAAGGTTGCTGGCGCTATCGCCAGTCGCGGCACCATCGCCTTCTTGGCCAAAAGCGCCATTGGGAACGATCCGCCGGTGGACCATTCGAGGCCCGGCTTTTCCGCGCTATTCCCCGTATGGCACCCAGATATTCTTCACCTGGCAGGCCCGGCGCAGATATTCGCGCCCCTGGCCTTGCTGCAGGTCCAGCCAATCCCGCTGCCGACCATAATTTACCCATGTCGATTTCAAATTGCCGCAAGACCCGGCAATCACTGCGGTGCTGCCTTCCTTTGACCCGACATACCAAACCGCTGCGATGTCATCGTGCTCGGCCAAGGTCTTGGCCAGCGTTTCGCGCTCTCCGGTGACGATGTTGATCACCCCGTCCGGCACGTCGGACGTATCGAAAACCTGATAGAGGTTCGTAGCGATCAGCGGATGCCGTTGCGATGGCACCGCGACCACGCAATTGCCCATGGCGACGGCGGGCATGACCAGCGACACAAACGACAACAGCGGCATCTCGTCGGGGCAGATCACCCCCATCGCCCCGAAAGCCTCGTTCATCGCCAAAGTCACATGCCGCGATTTGGTGGCATGGACGGCACCATCGTACTTGTCCGCTTGTGCCGCATACCAGAATACCCGGCGCAGCGACGCTTCAAACTCCGCCGCTGCGGCTTTGGCGGCAACCCCGGTGCTGGCGACCAGCAGATCCGCGAATTCTTCGCGCCGCGCATCCAGATTCTCGCCGACAAAATACAGCACCTGCGCCCGGTTATGCGCCGTCGCCGCGCCCCAGGCGACGGCCTTGTTTGCCGCCTCGACCGCATTGCGGATATCCTTGCGGTTGCCAAGTCCCGCTTCACCGATCACGGCACCGCCCTTGCCGGTCACCGAATAGGAATAGCCGCCATCGGGCCGCGCCTGCTTGCCGCCGATATACATCTTGGCGGTGCGGTCGATGCCCTTTGACCCCGCGCCCGCCGGCGCCGTGCTGGCGACAAACGCCGGGTCCGTGCCCTCGGGCAACGCCTTTTCCCACTTGGCCACCAGATATTCGAGCAGTCCCTCGCGCCCGCCTTCACGCCCGAAACCGCTTTCGCGGTAACCACCAAAGCCCGACCCGGCATCGAACAGGTTGGTGCAATTGATCCAGACAATGCCGGCTTTCACCCGCGCCGCCGCGTCCAAAGCCAGATTGATATTCTCCGACCAGATCGAAGCAGCCAGCCCGTATTTGGTGTTGTTGGCCAAAGCCAAGGCCTCGTCGGGCGTGCGGAAGGTGCTTGCCACCGCCACCGGGCCAAAGATTTCCACCTCGCATACCGTCGAGGCCGGTGACACATCGGTGAAAAACCCCGGCAGGCAGAAACTGCCCTTTTTGGGCAAATCCAGCGGGGCTTGCCACAAGGTGCCGCCCTCGGCCACACCCTGGGCCACCAGATCATTCACCCGTTTCGCCTGCTTGTGCGAAACAATCGCCCCCATGTCCATCGACTTGTCGAGCGGATCGCCGATGCGAAGCTTCGCCATCCGCACGCGCAGCTTGGCATAGAACCGCTCGGCCACGCCCTCCTGCACCAGCACCCGCGACCCGGCGCAACAGACCTCGCCCTGATTGAACCAGATCGCATCGACCACGCCCTCGGCCGCCGCATCCAGATCGGCGTCCTCGAACACGATGAAGGGTGACTTCCCACCCAGTTCCAGCGACAGCTTCTTGGTTGATCCGGCAGTCTGCCGCCGGATGGTCCGCCCCACTTCGGTCGAGCCGGTGAAGGCCACCTTGTCGACATCCGGGTGCCCGCAAATCGCCGCCCCGGTCTTGCCATCGCCCTGGACGATATTGACCACGCCGGCCGGCAGCCCGACCTCGGCGCAGATTTCGGCAAAAGCCACCGCGGTCAGCGGCGTCAGATCGGCGGGCTTCAGGACAACGGTGTTGCCCGCCGCCAAAGCCGGGGCAATCTTCCACGCCAGCATCAGCAGCGGAAAGTTCCACGGGATCACCTGCCCGCAGACCCCGACCGGGGTATAGCCCGGCATTTCGCTGTCCACCAGTTCGGCCCAGCCGGCGTGGTGATAGAAATGCCGGGCCACCAGCGGTACGTCGATGTCGCGGGTTTCGCGGATGGTCTTGCCGTTGTCCATCGCCTCGAGCACGGCAAAGAACCGCTCGCGCTTTTGAATGTGGCGGGCAATCGCATACAGAAACTTTGCCCGTTCATGGCCCCTGAGCTTCGACCAGGTTGCAAACGCCGCCCTTGCGGCTTTGACCGCCGCATCCACGTCCGCCGCCGATCCTTGCGGAACTCGACCCAGAACCTCGTCGGTCGCCGGGTTCAGCACGTCGATCCAAGCCGTTGTTTTTGGCACGACGAACTTGCCGTTGATGAAATGACCAAAACCGGCGGCATTGGCCTTCAGCCATTTCACCACCTCGCCATTGGCCTCGGGGGCCGGGCCGTAGTCCATGCTGTCCATGATATCCCTGATCGAAGCCATATTGCCCTCAAGCCATCGGTTGCCGGTGCGCCGCCGCGTAGCGGCCGGTCACGTGATGTTCCAGTTGCCGCTCGATGTCGCCCAGCATTGCACTTGCTCCCAGCCGGAACAGATCGGGCCGGGTCCATTGCACGCCCAGCTCCTCCTTCATCAAGATCAGCCAGGCCATCGCATCCTTGGCGGTCGCCAATCCGCCCGCCGGCTTGAAGCCGACGATATGGCCCGAAAATTCCTGATAATCCCGGATCGCCCGCAGCATGGTCAGGCTGACCGGCAGCGTGGCGTTCACACCTTCCTTGCCGGTGGATGTCTTGATGAAATCCGCCCCGGCCTGCATCGCCACCATCGAGGCGCGATAGACATTGCGCAATGTCGCCAGGTCACCGGTCGCCAGAATTGCCTTCATATGCGCCGCACTGCAGGCCTGACGCATCCGGGCGATCTCGTCATAAAGCGCGGTCCAGTTTTGCGTCAGTACATGCTCGCGGGTGATGACGATGTCGATCTCCTGCGCCCCTTCGCCAACTGCATATTCGATCTCGGCCAGCCGCATCGGCAAGGGTGTCAGCCCGGCGGGAAAGCCGGTGGCGACCGAGGCAACCGGGATGCCAGACCCGGCCAATGCCTTGACCGCGCGGGCGACCATGGTGGGATAGACGCATACCGCCCCGGTCGTGATGTCCGAATCCGCCAACCCCAGTTTTGACAAAATCTCTGCCCGCACCGGATGCCGCGCCTTGGCGCACAGCCTTTGCACCCGCCCCGTCGTGTCATCGCCGCCCAGGGTCGTCAGGTCGATGCAGCGGATCGCCTGCACCAGCCAGGCCGCCTGGAATTCCTTCTTCACCGTCCGCCGCGTGGTCAGCGACGCCGCCCTTCGTTCGGACGCCGAACGATTGACGGCAACGTCCTCAAACCATTCGGGCCGCAGCGCGATGCCCGGATTGCGCGGAATGGAGTTTTGCATTGCAACGGCTCAACACTGACAGGAACAGAATGCATCTTGTCGGACCAAAAACCCGAAATGGCAAGTTTTCGCGAAGCATAATGTTTGATTGACTAAACCAGAAATCTTGATACACAAAAAAATGACGGAAATTCAGTATTTACCCGGGGTCAGAGCCAAGCATGAGCCGCAATTTTCTGGTGGTTGACCCCGAAGACGGCATCGAGGTGTTGAAAGGCCTGGCCTCGGTGGTCCGTGTCAAAATCCTCAAACTTCTGCACGTCAATGGCGCCATGAACGTCAACGAAATCGCCGACAAGCTGGAATTGCCGCAATCCACCGTCTCGTCCAATGTTCAAATCCTGGAAAACGCCGGTCTGATCCGTTCGGAAACCCAGAAAGCCCGCAAGGGCAATCAGAAGGTTTGCCACACCACGTTTGACGAGGTGTTGGTGATGTTCAAGGAAGACATCAAAACCCTT
>JAYTCN010000367.1:0-19114 GCA_043736475.1 Paracoccaceae bacterium | reverse complement strand
GATGTTGTTTGAAGGAAACAACATCCTGCTCCAGATTCTTGCTGGTCGCGTGATTGATGAGGAAAACCGGATTCCACTTTTCCTCATCACGCTCTAAATCCTGGCCAAGCCACCGCGCCGTTGCGGGTTGACGACGCCTTCGCCATTGCCGCAGCCATTCGCGCCGGAGCGGGTATAGGGGTCATCCCAAGTTTCCTCGGCGACCGGGATCCGTTGTTGCGCCGGGTGACCGACGAATACCACCGCGAAACGATCTGGCTGGTCGCGCCTGTCGAACTGGCCCGAACCCTGGCCGTGAAACGGGTTTTCGCTTTTGTCGCCGAGTCGTTTGCAGTGAATGCCCTGGCGCTGCGCGGCAATCAGCCTCAGCGCCCGCCGGATACGTCCAACGTTGTGCCGGTGACGTAGGACGCCTGATCGGACATCAGCCACAGGATCGCTTCGGCCACTTCCTCCGCCGTCCCGGCGCGTTGCATCGGGATCGCCGAATCGAAGCGGGTGACCCGGTCGGGCTCGCCCATCTTGGCGTGGAAATCCGTGATGATGATGCCGGGCCGGATGCCGACGACCCGGATGCCGTTCGCCGCTTCTTCGTCGGACAGGCCCTTGGTGAATGTGTCGATCGCGCCTTTGCTGGCAGCGTAGTCAACAAATACATGCGCGCCGCCAAGAATGGCGGCCCTGGACGAGACGTTGACGATGACCCCGCCCTTGCCGCCCGACTGGACAGACAGGCGTCGAATGGCCTGTTGGGCGCAGAGAAACGGACCTATTGTGTTGATCGCAAGCATGCGTTTCAGGCGGTCATGATCCTGATCGGCCACGCGTGCCGCCGACGCGCCCATTCCGGCATTGTTGACCAGTGCGGACAAGGGTCCGAGTTCGGCATCCGATTGGACAAAAATGCGTTTGACATCCGCGGGATTTGCCACGTCGCCTTGCAGCAGAGCCGCTTTCCCGCCGGCTTTGCGGACGGCATCTGCAACGTCTTCTGCCCCGGCTTTTCCGGTGGCAAAACCGATGCCGACATCATAGCCGCGTTCGGCCGCCATAATGGCTGTCGCTGCCCCGATTCCGGAACTCGCCCCGGTTATCAAAACGACCCTGCGCATTCTACGCCTCCAGTATCCGGTTGATGATGTCGCCGCTGTCCTTTGACAGTCCTGGTTTTTCGGCGATCCTTTTCATATTCAGCTCCATCAGCGTCCTGCGGTTGTCGTCATAGCGTTTCCACGATTCAAACGCACCGCAAAGACGCGCCGTCGTCTGCGGATTGAGACCGTCGAGCGTGATCAGCCAATCGGCGAACAACGCATAACCCGACCCGTCGGCGGCGTGAAACCCGGCCTGATTGGACACCGCGAAAGACCCCATCAATGAGCGAAATCGATTTGGATTCCGCCATTCGAAATCGGGGTGTCTGGTCAGGGCACTGACCGTGCTGGCGGCGAATTCCGGTGGCGTCAGGGCCGCCTGCACCGAGAACCATTTGTCGATGACCAACCGATCATGCCGCCATTTTTCGTAGAAACTGTTCAATTCGGTGCCGCCACGGCCGCCGGCGACGAGCACGCTGAGCGCCGCAAGTGACTGGTTCATGTTGTCGGCGTGGGCAAATTGCTGGCGGGCCAGCGCTGCCTGATCGTCGATGCAGGTCAATAACGCCAGCGCCACGTTTTGCAGCGAGCGCCGCCCGGCATATTGCGCGTCGGGCGAATAGGCGCCGTCCGAGGTCATGGTCGCATAAGTTTGTTCGAGGTCAGCGCGCATGTGGTTTGCCAGCGCGGTATTCAAAACATTGCGGGCGTCGTAGATTTTTCCCGGATCCGGCACGCGGCCCTCGCCGGCGACATACTGGGCAATCTCCTCTTCGCTGGGCAGGGTCAGGGTCAGGGCCCGGAATGCCGGATCCATGGTTTCGTCGCACAGCACGCTGTTCATCGCTTGCAGGAAATCCGCGTCCGGAGCCAGGTTGTTGTCGCGGCTGAGATCGGAAAGCAGCGCCAGCCCGAATTGGCGGGCGGCGTCCCATTTGTTGAACGGATCGGTGTCATGCGCGAGCAGGAACGCCCGCGACTTGCTGTCAACCTTATAGTCAAGGGTGACCGGAGCCGAAAATCCGCGCAGGATCGACAGAACCGGCTTCGACGGCAGGTTGAACTCGTACGACTGGGTTTCCTTGCTGAGTTCCAGCATCCCGGGCGTGCCCATCATCGTGCCGGTCGGACCGACAAATCCGTAGGACACCGGGATCAACATCGGTTGCTTTTCGGTTTGCCCAGGGGTGGCTGGCACCGATTGCTGCAGGGTCAACGTGTAAATTCCGCTGCGATAATCTTCGGAGACCCGCACTTTCGGGGTTCCGGCCTGGCTATACCAAAGCTTGAACTGGGTCAGGTCGCGTCCCGTCGCGTCGGCAAAGACCTTGAGCCAATCCTCGATTGTACATGCCTGACCATCGTGACGGGTGAAGTAGAGGTCGAGTGCCTTGCGATAGAGCGCATCACCGACAAGGTGGCGCAGCATGCCGATGACCTCGGCACCTTTCTCGTAGACGGTCGCCGTGTAGAAGTTGTTGATTTCAATATAGCTTTCCGGTCGCACCGGATGGGCCAGCGGCCCGGCATCCTCGCGGAACTGCCGCGAGCGCAACAATTGCACGTCGGCGATGCGCTTGACGGCATGGCTGCGCTGGTCGCCGGAAAACTGCTGATCGCGATAAACGGTCAGCCCCTCCTTCAAACAGAGCTGGAACCAGTCGCGGCAGGTGATGCGGTTGCCGGTCCAATTGTGGAAATATTCATGCGCGATGATGCCCTCGATCAGCTCGTAATCGCGGTCGGTGGCGGTTTCGGGGCTGGCGAGAACGTATTTGGAATTGAAGATGTTCAGGCCCTTGTTCTCCATCGCCCCCATGTTGAAATCGTCAACAGCCACGATCATGAACAGATCAAGGTCGTATTCCCGACCGTATTCCTGTTCATCCCAGAGCATCGATCGCTTCAGCGCATCCATCGCATAGGCGCATTTGTCGATGTCGCCGGAGCGGACGTAGATTTTCAGGTCGACCTTGCGACCAGACACGGTGGTGAAGGTGTCGTCGTGGCTGACCAGGTCACCAGCCACCAGCGCGAACAGATAGGCCGGCTTCGGCCAAGGGTCTTGCCATGTCGCAAAGCCGGTGCCGCTTGCCATGAGATTGCCGTTCGACAGCATGACCGGCAGGCTGCCCTCGATCCGCACGGTGAAGCGCGCCATGACATCGGGCCGGTCGGGATACCAGGTGATCTTGCGAAACCCCTGGGCCTCGCACTGGGTGCAATACATGCCGTTCGACATGTACAGCCCCTCGAGCGCCGTGTTGGCGGTGGGGTTGACCTCGACGACGCATTCCCAGACAAATCCTGCCTGGGGCACGAAACTGGCATCGATCGACAGCTGCTCGTCGTCGATGGCCATGTTGGTATGGGAAAACGCCTCGCCGTTGATGCTGGCGCCGAGCAGTTTCAGTTTACGCCCGTCCAGCTTCAGATCATGGGGAAAATCATCGGCACGCCCCGGGTTTGGCACAATCGTCAGGCGCGAGGTTATCCTGGTCGCAACGGGATTAAGCGCGAAAGTCAAATGGACATCGGTGACAAGCCAAGCCGACGGCTTGTACTCGGACAGGCGGGTAACCGGTGTGGTCGCCTCGATTTGCATGCTCGCTTCACCCCACTTTTCGGCCCGGCGGAAAGGCCCGCGCAAGACCGATGAACCACAGCCGAGGCAAGCGTTTCGGAAGACCCCGAAAACCAGTTTCGTCAACAGTTGCTGCTATGATCGCGACAGGTTAGACGAGGTTTGCGGGCTTGTGAACACGGAAAGGTAAGTCGATGCCAGATAAGGCAAAACGGGCCGGATTGCTTGTTGACCCGGGGCTGGCCAGATTTATCGAAACGCAAGCCTTGCCCGGTACCGGCATTGACGCGGCTCAATTCTGGGACGGTCTGGCGGATCTGATCGCAGTTCATGGTCCGCGCAACCAGGAATTGCTGGCGATACGCCAGGATTTGCAGCACCGGATTGACGCGTGGCATCTGGCCCGGCGCGGACAATCCCACGATGCGCGGGCCTATCGGCAATTTCTGGAAAGCATCGATTATCTTGTCGCCGAAGGCGGCGATTTTTCTATTGAAACCAGCAATATTGACCCCGAAATTGCCGTGATCGCCGGGCCGCAACTGGTGGTGCCAATCACCAATGCGCGCTATGCGCTGAACGCGGCAAATGCCAGATGGGGCAATTTGTACGACGCGCTATACGGCACCGATGCGATGGGTGACCTGCCCTCCGGCACCCAATACGATCCGGTCCGTGGCGCAAAGGCAGTCGCATGGGGGCGCGATTTTCTCGACATTTCGGCGCCGCTCGCCAATGGCAGTTGGCGTGACATTACCGGTTGGGCGGTTGCGAATGGGCAATTGAGCCTGAAATTTTCGCAAGGCAGCAGCGGTCTCCGCGACCAGCGGCAGTTCGCAGGATATGACAAGAACAATGAGGAAGTATTTGAAATACTTCTCAAAAAAAACAATCTTCGCCTTGGATTGATCGTGGATCGGGGCAATCCGATCGGGGCGGTGGACAGGGCCGGGATTGCCGAAATCTGGGTCGAGGCCGCGATATCGGCAATCATGGATTGCGAAGATTCGGTTGCCACCGTGGACGGTGAAGACAAGACGGTCGCCTATCGCAACTGGCTTGGCTTGATGCGGGGCGACCTGCGGGAAACGGTGACCAAAAGCGGCGAAAGTTTCGTGCGCGAGCTGGCGCCCGATTATGGCAAGCTCGGGCCCGACGGATTGCCTATTTCGGTCAAGGGCCGGGCCCTGATGCTGGTGCGCAACGTCGGGCATTTGATGACCAGTCCGGCGGTTCTGGATGCCAGTGGCGCCGAGGTGCCGGAAGGGTTGCTGGATGCGCTGGTGACGGTGCTTTGCGCCATGCACGATCTGCAAAAGACCGAAGGCCCGCGCAATTCGCAGTTTGGCTCGGTTTACGTTGTGAAACCAAAAATGCACGGTCCGCAGGAAGTGGCTTTTGCTGATGCCGTGTTCACCGATGTCGAGCAAATCCTCGGTTTGCCGCAATACACGGTGAAACTCGGGATCATGGACGAGGAACGGCGGACGACCTTGAACCTGAAAGAGTGCATTCGGGCGGCGAAACACCGCGTCGCTTTCATCAACACCGGATTTCTCGACCGCACCGGCGACGAGATCCATACCTCGATGCAAGCCGGGGCGATGATCCGCAAAGGCGAGATGAAAACGGCGCGCTGGATCGCGGCCTATGAGGACCAGAATGTCGATGTCGGACTGGCTTGCGGGTTGCCGGGCAAGGCGCAGATCGGCAAGGGCATGTGGGCGATGCCCGATCTGATGGCCGCGATGCTTGCCACCAAGATCGCCCACCCCCGATCTGGCGCGACTTGTGCCTGGGTGCCATCGCCGGCAGCGGCGACCTTGCATGCGACCCATTACCACCGCGTCGATGTGACGGCGCGACAGGTCGAGATTGCCAAAGCCGGAAAACGGGCGAACCGCGACGACATCCTGACTATTCCCCTGGCGCAGGGGCATGATTGGTCGGAAGCCGAGATCAGGTCGGAACTGGAAAACAACGCCCAGGGCATTCTGGGTTATGTCGTGCGCTGGGTCGATCAGGGCGTGGGTTGTTCAAAGGTGCCCGATATCACCCATGTCGGTCTGATGGAGGATCGGGCGACCTGCCGGATATCCTCGCAGCATATCGCCAACTGGCTGTTGCACGGCATCGTCTCGCGCCAGCAGGTGCTGGATGCGATGCGGCGGATGGCGGTCGTGGTCGATGACCAGAACAAGGGCGATCCGGCCTATCGGACGATGGCGGCGGGTTATGACGGCTCGGCTTTCCGGGCCGCCTGCGAACTGGTTTTCCAGGGCGTCAACCAGCCCAGCGGCTATACCGAACCAATATTGCACGCATTTCGCCGACGAGTAAAAGCAGCGTGACTTTTTCATTCGCCCGCCCTGCCGGAATGCGCTTTATGCCTTTCTTGACCTTTGTGCGCGCAAGTGGGAAAATTCGGCGTAACGAATGAGGCATCATGCGCAAACCTGTCGTCGGCATCATTGGCAATGCGGCGCTGCTCAACAACGAATACCCGGTGCAGGCTGCCGGGGTTTCGAACGTCGATGCCGTGGCTTTGGTTGCGGGAGCCATGCCACTGATCGTGCCGTCGCTGATGCACGCCGTTGACGTGGCGGGCCTGATGGAGGTTTGTGACGGTTTCGTTTTTACCGGAGGCCGACCGAACGTACACCCCAGGCACTACGGCGAGGCAGCGACCGAGGCGCATGGGTTGTTCGATGAAGACCGCGATGCACTGACCCTGCCATTGATCCAGGCCTGTGTCGCCAAGGGTGTGCCGATCCTGGGAATTTGTCGGGGATTTCAGGAATTCAACGTGGCGTTTGGCGGCTCGCTGCACGCCGAGATCCGGGATCTTCCGGGCCGCCTGAACCACCGGATGCCGCTCGATGTGCCGATATCCGAGAAATTCGCCTATCGCCACAGCGTGCGGCTGACGGCTGGTGGGGTATTTGCCGGATTGTTCGGCGCTGACGAGGTGATGGTCAATTCGCTGCATGGTCAGGGGATAAAGCAGGCGGGCGCAAGGATCGCGGTCGAGGGGCACGCGCCGGATGGCACACCCGAGGCGATTCTGGTGCGCGATGCGACGGCATTTGCGCTTGCCGTGCAATGGCATCCGGAATGGAATGCTGCCGACGACGCCGTTTCGCGGCCTTTGTACGCCGCGTTCGGCCGGTCAATGCTGAAGCAAAAACGAGCGGCCTGAGCTGCTTAAGGGAGGATGCCATGACCCAAGTCACCGATCCCGTTTGCGGAATGAGCGTCGATACCGACGCTGGAAAGCCAAGTTTTGAATATGCTGGCCAGACCTATCATTTTTGCGGACAAAAATGCCGGGGCCGCTTTGAGGCGGACCCGTTCTTTTTTGTTTCCGGCGCGTCGAAACGAAAGCGGCAAACGCACGCCGGAACCGTAAGCTACACCTGCCCGATGCACCCGGAAATTATTCGTGACGCGCCCGGTGACTGCCCGATCTGCGGGATGTCGCTTGAGCCAATGGTGCCCGTCGCGGCAAGCGTCAATGTCGAACTGGTTGACCTGACCCTGCGTCTGAAAGTCGCCGCCTTTTTTACCACGCCGGTCCTGTTGTTCAGCATGTTGCCGATGCTTGGTTGGGACATTCATCAAAATCTCGGCAGGCAAGTTGAATCGGTTGTGCAGATGGTGCTGGCTACGCCGGTGGTTCTGTGGGCCGGGCTGCCGTTTTTCGTTCGCGGCTGGGTGTCGGTGCGAAACATGCGCCTCAACATGTGGACGCTGATCGCGCTCGGGGTCGGGACGGCCTTTTTTTATTCCGTCATCGCAACTTTGGCGCCCGATTCATTTCCGGCAGGATTTCGCCGGGACAGCGGCAAGGTTGCCATCTATTATGAGGCCGCCGCTGTCATCATGTTGCTTGTGCTTTTCGGTCAGGTGCTGGAACTGCGGGCGCGCGAACGAACCGGCGATGCCATTCGCGCCTTGATGAAACTTGCGCCGTTGACAGCGCGGCGCATCAACGGTGACGGCTCCGAATACGATGCACCCTTGGCCAATATCCTGCCGGGTGATCAGTTGCGCGTCCGCCCCCTGGATACCTTGCCGCTTGATGGCATCGTGATCGAGGGGGCTTCATTCGTGGACGAGAGCATGCTGACGGGTGAGGCAATACCGGTGGCGAAAACCGTCGGTGCCCCAGTGACTGGCGGTACGGTGAACGGGCTGGGAAGTTTTGTCATGCGCGCCGAACGGGTGGGCGAAGACACATTGCTGGCGCGTATGGTGGCGATGGTGGCCAACGCCCAGCGGTCGCGGGCCCCGATGCAGTCGTTGGCAGACCGGGTTTCGGGCTGGTTCGTGCCCGCTGTTATTCTTGTCGCCCTGCTGTCATTCAACTTATGGGCAATGTTTGGCCCGTCGCCCGCCTATGTTTATGCCAGTATTGCCGCCGTGTCGGTTCTGATCATCGCCTGTCCTTGCGCATTGGGTATGGCCACGCCGATGTCGGTGATGACGGCGACGGGGCGCGGCGCCCAGTTCGGCGTTTTGGTGCGCGATGCAGCGGCGCTGGAACGTTTGGCGCAGGCCGATACTCTGGTCATCGACAAAACCGGGACCTTGACCGAAGGCAAGCCGGTTGTCGTGCAGATCGTCGGATTGGGTCTTGCCGATGACGAAATTCTGCGGCTGGCGGCAGGTCTGGAACAAGGGTCCGAGCACCCGCTTGCCCAGGCGATTTTGGCTGGGGCAAAGGCACGCAATCTGCAACCGGCAGGGATCGAAGGCTTTGCCGCCCAGCCCGGCAAAGGCGTGACGGGCAGGGTCGGGACGCAGAAATTGGCTTTTGGCAACGGCGCGCTGATGTCGGATCTGGGGGTCAGCGTGACCAGCCGGCAAGCCGCAGACATGGCAGCGCAGGGACAGACCGTCATCTATCTGGCGCGCGATGGTCAGCTTGCCGGAATTATCGGGGTTGCCGACCGGATCAAGGACAGCGCGTCTGCCACTTTGGCGGCACTGCGTAAATCGGGTTTGCGCATCATCATAGCGTCGGGCGACACGCCCGAGGCCGCGCGCAGTGTGGCGGCAAAACTTGGCGTCGCCGAAGTTCTGGGAGGCATGCAGCCCGAGAACAAGAAACGGCTGATCGATTCATTGCGCACCGCCGGGCGGATCGTGGCAATGGCAGGCGATGGCGTCAATGACGCGCTTGCCCTGACGTCGGCCGACGTCGGGATTGCCATGGGCAACGGCAGCGATGTGGCGCTGGAAAGTGCCGGGATCACTTTGTTGAAAGGCGACTTGACCGGCATTTTGCGGGCCCGGAAATTGTCGGCATCGATGCGGCGCAACATCCGGCAGAACCTGTTTTTCGCTTTTGCCTATAATACCCTCGGGATCCCGATTGCGGCGGGTGCGCTCTATCCGCTGACCGGGGCATTGTTGTCACCCATGCTGGCCGCGGCAGCCATGAGCCTGTCTTCGGTTTCGGTCATCGGCAACGCGCTTCGGCTGCGCCGGCTGAACCTCGACTAGTGCCGGTCAGGCGATGCCAGAATCGCCCGACAGTCAGTGGCCCTTTATTTTACGCGGGTAGGGCGGTAAAACCGGCCCCCGCACTTGCCCGACGCCCTAGCGACCGAACTGCTTGCGCTTTGGCGCCGGTTTTCGACCAAAGAACCAGAAAAGCGCCGATGCCACGATCAAGATCGCGGCAGCTGGCACGTTCAGAAAACCGGCCTGGGCGTCGGCCGACAAGAATCCGCTTGCGGCATTCTGGACGCTGGCCAGTGTCGTTGGGCTGAACGACGTCCAGACTTCGCCAAGCGTCGCCATGGAAAATGTTTCCCCGGCATCCACGGTTGCCTGCCAATCAAGCCACAGCTTGAGCGCCGCCGCTGCAGCAAAGAGAAACGCGATCAGTCGGGCCATGCGAACCTCATCGATCCGGTTTGACTTGCGCCACGACGCGACCCCGTTAGAGTTGCGGTCACTTGCGCAAAATGTTGAATTCAAAGCCAAGTCCGAATCTAGCATAAGCGGGAAATGATGTTCCAGTCTTTCACGTCAATCAGTGACCCCGCGCATGGCGCTGAGCGTCTTTCCGCCTTGAGGACCGAAATGCGACGCGCGGGTCTGGCCGGATTTCTGGTGCCGCGCGCTGACGCCTTTCAGGGCGAAAACGTCGCGGCATGCGACGAACGCCTGGCCTGGTTGACCGGCTTTGCCGGCTCAGCCGGACTATGTGCGGCCCTGCTGCAAAAGGCCGGCGTTTTCATCGATGGCCGCTATCGGCTGGCGGTGCGCGGCCAGGTTGATCTTGCGGTTTATGAGCCGGTGCCGGTGCCCGAGGTCAAATTGGCCGACTGGCTGATCGCGTCCCTGCCCGGCGGTGGCGATATTGGTTTCGACCCTTGGCTGCACAGCAAGGATGAAATTGCGAAATTGGCGGCGGCGATTGATCGGCGCGGCATCCGATTGCGGCGATGCGACAATCTGGTGGACCGGATCTGGAAAAACAGGCCGGGCCCGCCTGTCGGGATAATTTCAATACAAACTATTGAATATGCTGGTGAAAGCCATCGCGAAAAACGGGAAAGACTGGCGTCCCAACTGCGCGCAGAAGGCCGAAAGTCGGCCATCATCTGCGCACCCGAATCCATCGCCTGGCTGCTCAATATTCGCGGAAGCGACGTCGCTAACGTGCCGGTGGCACACGGTTTGGCGATTTTGCACGATGACGCAGCGCTGGCGTTATTTGTTGCACCGGCAAAACTGAACGAAATGGTCAGAACCCATCTCGGCAATGATGTGCAGATTGCGGCACCCGAAGATTTCGCGGCATTCATTGACCGGTTGAGCGGCCCCGTCGGACTCGATATTGCCGCGACGCCGGTTTGGATCAGCGACCGTCTGGACGCTGCCGGCATCCAGATTTCAGAATCCGATGATCCGTGCAAATTGCCAAAAGCACGCAAGAATTCGGCCGAGCTGGCGGGCGCACGGGCGGCACATCTGCGCGACGGCGTGGCAATGGCCAATTTCCTGTGCTGGTTTGACGGCGAGGCGGCCAAGGGCAGGCTAACCGAAATCGATGTGGTGAAACGCCTGGAATCGTTTCGCGCCCAGACCGGCGCGTTGCGCGATCTGGCGTTCAACACGATCTGCGGCTCGGCGGCAAACGGGGCGATCGTGCATTACCGGGTGACCAACGACAGCAACCGGGCGATAAAAGCGGGCGATGTTGTTCTGGTCGACAGCGGGGCGCAGTATCAGGACGGCACCACGGACATCACCCGAACCCTGGCGGTTGGCGCGGTCGATCCCGACGCGGTGCGAGCGTTCACCCTGGTGCTGAAAGGCATGATTGCCATCAGCCGTGCCCGGTGGCCCGTTGGTTTGAGCGGGCGCGATCTGGACAGTTTCGCCCGCAGTGCCTTGTGGCAGGCCGGATTGGACTATGATCATGGAACCGGCCATGGCGTCGGTTCGTATCTGGGCGTCCATGAAGGGCCGCAGGGCATTTCACGACGCACGGCAGCCGTTCTCGACAGTGGCATGATTGTTTCCAACGAGCCGGGATATTACCGCGAAGCGGCCTTCGGCATTCGGATCGAGAACCTTGTTGTCGTCGAAGCGGCGAGCATCCCGCCGGGTGGTGATCGCCCGATGCATTCGTTTGAAACGCTGACACTGGCCCCGATTGATCGGCTGATGATCGATCCCGCCTTGCTCGATCGGCGCGAATTGGACTGGCTCAACGCCTATCATGCGCGGGTGTTACGGGCGCTTTCGCCGCTGGTTCCGGACCCGACGTCTGCCTGGTTGCAGCGGGCCTGCGCGCCGTTCTAGGGTTTTCTTCGGATTCCGATGGCGGCACCGACCTGTTGCGGGCGTGCCAGCGCGGCATGGGTTTTGCCAATCGCCCGCAGGCGCACCTGCGCCCAGTCGGGATAAGATGTGGATTGACGCGTCGCCAGATCGACATTGATCAGCAACTGCTCGGCCGTTGCCGCGAGTGCGCCGTCAATCTCGTTGACCATCCGCATGAAAACGTGCAGGCGTTTTGCGTCCTGGTCGATGACTTGCACTTCGACGTGAAACGCAGCGCCCTCCAGTAATTCTCCCAGATAGTGAATGTTGTTTTGCAGGGTGTAGGGCCCCATGCGCAACCTGGCAGCATAGCCTCGGCCGATGCCGATTTCGCCGTCCAGAAACGCATCGATCGCGGTGTCAAATGCAAATGTGTAGTAGCCGACATTCATGTGGCCGTTGTAATCAATCCATTCCTTGGGAACGCGGCGCGATGGCTGGACGACCGGGGCTGCATACGGGCCGTCGTGGCCATCCAAGGGTTCGATCATTGCGTCTTTTCCCCGCACCGACACTGGCATAAGTTCCCGCCATGAGCATAGAAACCGCCCTGCCCCGGCTGCGCAAGCTGCTTGGTGACCGCCTGAGCATGAAACCGGCCGATCTGGACCATCACGGCCAGAACGAAGGCTATTTTCCGGTGACCCCGCCCGATGCTGTCGCCTGGCCGCTCGATACGGCCGAGGTATCGGCCATCCTGTCTGTCTGTCACGCCGAAGGCTGCCCGGTCACCGCCTGGGGAACCGGCACCTCGCTTGAGGGCCATGCCATTGCATTTGAAGGCGGGCTGACCCTGGACCTGATGCGCATGAACCGGATTTTGGCAGTGCACGAGGCCGACCTCGAT
Organism: Paracoccaceae bacterium; assembly: GCA_043736475.1. Classification (GTDB taxonomy): domain Bacteria; phylum Pseudomonadota; class Alphaproteobacteria; order Rhodobacterales; family Rhodobacteraceae; genus JANMOK01. The sequence continues at coordinate 6,741 of JAYTCN010000367.1, read as the reverse complement.
TGTGTCGTGCAGCCCGGCGTCACCCGCGAAGACCTGAACGCACATCTGCGCGCCACCGGACTATTTTTCCCGATCGACCCGGGGGCCAATGCTTCGCTGGGCGGGATGGCGGCGACACGCGCTTCCGGCACCACGGCGGTGCGTTATGGGACGATGCGCGAAAACGTGCTGGCCCTGGAGGTGGTCATGGCCGATGGCCGGATCGTCCGGACCGGGACGCGCGCGCGCAAATCATCGTCCGGCTATGACCTGACCAAATTGATCGTCGGTTCCGAAGGCACACTGGCGATTATCACCGAAATAACCCTTCGGCTGCAGGGCCAGCCCGAAGCCGTTTCGGCGGCGACCTGCCGGTTTGAAACCATGCATGCCGCCGTCGATACGGTGATAGCGACCATTCAAAGCGGCATTCCGATGGCGCGGATCGAATTTGTCGACGGCATGATGGTGCGCGGATTCAACCTTTTTGGCAAACTGGCCTTGCCCGAGCAACCGCATTTGTTCGTTGAATTCCATGGCTCGCCTGCCGGGGTTGCCGAACAGGCCGGGCAATTCGGCGCCATCGTTGCCGACATGGGCGGGGCCGATTTCAACTGGACAACCAAAGCCGAAGATCGTGCGGCGCTCTGGAAGATGCGGCACAATGCCTATTATGCGCAAAAGGCCCTGAAACCGGGGTGTCGGGTGATGAATACCGACGTCTGCGTGCCGATTTCGCGCCTGGCCGAGGCGGTCGAATTCGCCCGGCAAGGCATTGACAGACGGCAGCTGACGGCCGTCATTCTGGGGCATGTCGGTGACGGGAACTTTCATTGCGGGATATGCATCGATCCCGATACGCCGTCCGATCTGGAACGCGCGAAAGACTTTGCCCATTCCCTGAACCGACGCGCGCTGGCGCTTGAAGGCACGGTCACCGGTGAACACGGGATCGGACGCGGAAAGATGGCCTATCTGCGCGAAGAACACGGTGACGGCGTTGATGTCATGGCCGCAATAAAACTGGCCCTGGACCCCAGGAACATCCTGAACCCCGGCAAGATCCTGACCGTGTAACCGGGGTCAGTCGCCGGGAAGTTTCAATTCCGCTTCCAGCCGACTTTCCAGCTGCACAAGATCTTCGGGCAGCGGCAGCCCCAGCGATCGCAGGTTGGACAATTCCTCGCGCAGCCTCTCCTGCATTTCGTGCAGGTCCTCGGGTTGGTGGACCATGCCGTCGAGCATCATGGCGATACGGACTTTCAGGTCTTCAAATGACATGGTCACCTCCTAGCAGGGCCGAGCGAGCATAGCACGGCTTTCGATTCCAAAGAATTGATTCAGCGCAATAATTCGCGCGCTGCCGCGCGGGCCGCATCGGTGATGACATCGCCCGACAACATACGGGCAATTTCGTCGTTCCGGTCATTTTCCGCCACGATCGTCACGGTAGTTCTTGCCAATCCGCCGGCGACGGATTTTGCCACCAGCATATGATGCGCCGCTTTGGCGGCAACTTGCGGCGAATGGGTCACCACCAGTATTTGTGAACCGTTTGCCAAATCGGCCAGCCTGCGGCCCACGGCGTCGGCGGTTGCCCCACCGACACCGCGGTCTATCTCGTCGAAAATCATGGTCACCCCGGACGCTTTGGCATGAAGGCTTACCTTCAAGGCCAGCAGGAAACGCGAAAGTTCGCCGCCCGAGGCAATGCGGTTGATCGGACCGGCGGGTGTGCCGGGGTTGGTTGCGACCATGAATGCAACATTGTCGATGCCGTCGGGGCCGGGTTCGGCATTTTCGATCCGGGTCACGAACTGGGCCCGTTCCAGTTTGAGCGGCGGCAGTTCCGCTTGAACGGCCAGATCGAACCGGCACGCCGCCAAATGGCGGCTGGCGCTCAGTTCGGTCGCAGCATTGTCGAAAGTTTGCCGCGCAAGCGTCACCGCCGTCCGCGTGCCGCGGATGCCGTCGGCACCCAATTCGAGCGCCTCCAGTCGGGCCGAGAACTGGCCCGCTAATTCCTCAAGCCCATCGGGCAAGACGGCATGTTTGCGTGCCAGGCTGCGCAGGGCGAACAGGCGTTCTTCCGTGGTTTCCAGGGCGGATGGATCGAAATCCAGCGCCTCCAGTGCGCGATCGATTCCCGATTGCGCCTCTGCGAGTTCGGCTGCGACGCGCGACAGCGCCTCGAGCGGCGCGTCAAGGGTGCCCTCGGCCCTGCCCGAAGCCGCTTCCAGCCAGCGGGTTGCGTCGTTGACCGCACCTTCGGCCGCCTCCAGCGACAGCACCTGCGCCGCCTTGGCGACATCGGCTCTGATGCGTGCTGCGGCCTGCATCAGCCGGCGGCGGCTATCCAAAACTGCTTCCTCGCCCGATTTCGGGGCAAGTCGCGAAAGTTCCGCCGCCGAATGGCGCAGGAATTCGGCATCACGCTGCGAATTGGCCAGTTCAGCCGCAGCCGCAGCCAGCGCCGCCTCGGCAGACCGCCAATCGTGCCACAGCTTTCGCACGCTCCCGCGCTGCTCTTGCAAACCGGCATATTCGTCGAGCAGGTCCAAATGACCTTTTGGATTCAACAAGCCGTTGTCGTCGTGCTGGCCGTGAATCTCGACAAGTGTCTCGGCCAGGGCGCGGATGGTTTCCGCAGTGGCGCGGCGATCATTGACAAAAGCAGTCTTGCGGCCATCGGCCGTTGTGACCCGGCGCAGGATCAGCGTTGCGCCGCCGGGCAGCCCCGCGTCCAACAGGATCGCATGTGCGGGATGATTTGGCTCAAGGTCGAATTCGGCGGCAACTTCGCTCTGCCCGGCACCCGACCTGACCACGTCAGACCGCCCGCGCCAACCCAAAACCAGACCCAGACAATCGAGCAGGATGGATTTTCCTGCCCCGGTTTCGCCGGTCAGCACGTTGAGGCCGGGCCGGAATTCGAGATCAAGGCTTTCGATGAGCAGCAGGTCGGTGACAGACAGGCTACGCAACATGCCGCATCAACCTTGCAAGATCAGAGCCACTTGCCCTGCACGACCTGGCGATAGACCTGGCTGAGCCAGCCGTTGCCGCTGGCGCGCAACGCCAATCCCTGCCCGGTCAGCAGCGCGTAGCTGTCCCGATACCATGGCGAACCTTGATAATTGTAACCCAGGATCGCACCGGCGGTCTGCGCCTCATCGGTCAGGCCGAGCGAAAGATAGGCCTCGACCAGCCGGTGCAGGGCTTCGCCGGTGTGCGAGGTTGTCTGATATTCCTCGACAACCGCCCGGAAACGGTTGATCGCCGCGGTGAAATGACCGCGCTTGAGATAGTAACGCCCGATTTCCATCTCCTTGCCTGCCAAATGGTTGAGGGCGAGGTCGAACTTGAGCTGCGCCGGTTTGGCATAGTCGCTGTCGGGATAGCGTTCGATGGTGTCGCGCAAGGCAACCAACGCGTCGAACGTGGCGGTTTGATCGCGGCCAACATCGACGATCTGATCATAGTAGTTCAAGGCCAACAGAAACTGGGCATAGGGCGCATCGGCGTCGGCGGGATAGAAATCGAGGAAGCGCTGGGCGGCCGACAGGCTTCGATCATATTCACGCGCGTCGTGATAGGCGAACGCCGCCATGATCGATGCCCGCTTGGACCATTGTGAATAAGGGTAAAGTCGCTCGATTTCCTCGAACAATTGCCCGGCATCCTCGGCCCGGCCACGCGAAAGTTCGGACTGTGCCGAAGCGAAAATCTGTTCGGCGCCTTGCCCCTCCACGTTGGGGCCGCCAGTACCGCCACCACATGCCGCAAGCAAAAGTGCGCCCAGAACAGCCAGGCGCCTGACACCGGTACGCAGCACCGCAATTCCGTTGGTCAACCGAGCACCCTTGCGCTTCGCCTGGCCCGGACAACCCCAGGCACAAAACATGCAACAGAACTAGAGATTTGCGCAAAGATCCGCAACCGGCGTCAACCGGTCTGTTGCAGATCGGACAATGTAACCCCTGCACCCGGCAACCGACGCAGAATTTCCGCTGTTGCTTCGATCATTTCAAAGGCGCCGTTGGTGGCAAACAACTTGCGCAGCAGGGCGTTGGTTATGCCGTGTCCGGCGCGGATGCCGGTATAACGACCCAGAATTGGCGCACCGGCCAGCGCCAGGTCGCCCAAAGCGTCCAGCATCTTGTGTCGCACGCATTCATCGGCACGGCGGAAACCGCCCGGGTTGAGCACCTGGCCGCCGTCAACGACAATGGCGTTGTCGAAACTTCCGCCAAGGGCAAACCCCTGCGCCTGCATCGATTCCACATCGCTGCTGCGGCAGAACGTGCGGCAATCGGCCAGTTCGTGAACGAAAGCACCATTGGCCATGCCCAGACGGCGCGATTGCGCCCCGATTGCCGAGTCGGGGAATTCGATCGAAAAATCGATTTCCATTGTCTCGGCCGGTACAAGTGCTGCGAATGCGTCGCCGATTGACACCGAAACCGGCGCAAGAATCCGCAGTACCCGCGCTGGTTCGCTGAGGTACAATATTCCGGCGTGGATGATTTCACGAACAAAACGGCGGGCGCTGCCGTCCATGATCGGCAATTCCGGCCCATCCAGTTCGACCAGCACGTTGCTGACGCCGCAACCGGCAAATGCTGCCATCAGGTGCTCGACCGTCGAAACCGAAACCCCGGATCGATTGGCGATCTTGGTGCAAAGTTGGGTGTCGCAAACATTTTCATAAAATGCTTCGACGAGATTGTCGCGATCATGAATATCCACGCGACGAAACCAGATGCCGTATTGCGCCGATGCCGGGCGAACGACAACGCGCACCGGTCGCCCGGTGTGCAAGCCGATGCCCGCCATCGAAATACTGCGTCTTAACGTCGTCTGCACCGATACTGTCCGATCTATTGGTCCCGGTTCCAGGTCCCAGTCAGTCAGGCATGGCTACCCAATGCTGGCAAATGCTACAACTCACGCTTTGTTGCGCTTTGCTACAAGCCTGAAAGCAATGGATTATTTCAAGACAAAGGGCGCCCTGATAGCGGACGCCCTATCGATATCGGCAACCAAAGCTGACTTTAGTTGGCCTGACGGCGCAGGAAGGCCGGAATTTCCACTTTCTCGCGTTCATCGGCACGCATCGAATCGGAAATCTTGGGTGCGGCCTCGGCCTGCACCGGGGGATGCAGGCGCGGCTGTGGCACCGACGTTTCGTCGTGCCCCGTCAGGCGGTGGATCAGGCTATTGATGGCAAAACGGACCGGTTTCTGGTCGGATTCCACTGCTTTTTGCGCCGCGATGGGGGCGACTGGCGGCTGCGACGGCAGTTTTTGAACCGCAGCATGCAGCCGGCGCATCGCTTCCACCGAAGGTTCGCCGGGCGCGCGTGCAACTGGCTGGCTTGAAGGCTGTTCGGTATGATGAAATGTCGGCACCAGATCGCGATGCGCTGTCTCCGCCTGCACTGGCGCAGCCTCTGCGCGGATTTCCGCCGCCCTGTGGGCATCGACAAACGACGAGTGCGGCGATGCAAACAGGGAATCGGTTTGCGGTTGCGCCTGCTCCTGGCTGCGCTGGGCAGCCGGCTCGACCGGGATGTTCGGGAAACGGGGCGCATAGGCTGCTTCGGGCGTACGCACGGTCGGTTGCGCCAAAGGTTCCGACATGGAGCGGCGCGGCACGGGCTGTTCGGAACTTTTCTCGGCGGCGTCGATACCGGTGGCCACCACTGAAACCCGCATCATGCCCTGCATGGTCGGGTCGAGCGTCGAGCCGACGATAATGTTGGCATCCGGGTCGACTTCCGCGCGAATGCGGTTCGCCGCTTCATCGAGTTCAAACAGCGTCAGATCCTCGCCGCCGGTGATGTTGATCAAAACACCTTTGGCGCCCTTGAGCGAAATCTCGTCGAGGAGCGGGTTGGCGATGGCTTTTTCGGCGGCCTGAATGGCGCGGTCGTCGCCCTTGGCTTCGCCGGTGCCCATCATCGCCTTGCCCATCTCGTCCATCACCGAACGCACGTCGGCGAAATCGAGGTTGATGATGCCGGGCCGCACCATCAGGTCGGTCACGCCCTTGACGCCCTGATACAGCACGTCATCGGCCATCGAGAAGGCTTCGGTAAACGTGGTCTTCTCATTGGCCAGCCGGAACAGATTCTGGTTGGGGATGATGATCAGCGTATCGACGACCTTTTGCAGGGCTTCGATGCCCTCTTCGGCCTGGCGCATGCGTTTGGCGCCTTCGAACTGGAACGGCTTGGTCACCACCCCGACTGTCAGCACACCCAGTTCCCGCGCCGCCTTGGCGATGATCGGGGCCGCTCCGGTTCCGGTGCCTCCACCCATGCCGGCGGTGATGAAGCACATATGCGCCCCGGCGAGATGGTCGACGATCGCCTCGATGCTTTCCTCGGCCGCCGCCGCCCCGACCGACGGGCGGGCACCTGCACCCAGACCTTCGGTCACCCGCACACCCAGCTGCAGTTTGGTGTCGGACAGCGATTGCTGCAGCGCCTGGGCGTCGGTGTTGGCAACAACAAAAGTCGCGCCCTCCAAATTCTTGGCGATCATGTTGTTGACGGCATTGCCGCCTGCCCCGCCAACTCCGAAAACGGTGATGCGCGGCTTGAGGTCCTGTTTTTCCGGCATACGAAGATTCAAGGTCATGTTGTTGTCCGCCTGTACGTTTCACACGCCCCATTCGGGGCCATTGCCTGTTTGTCTGCTCAAGGGGCACTGTAACGGTTTAGGTTCTTCAAGTCACGAACCGACTGCCAGAGGCGCC